>JAPOVF010000281.1:0-12337 GCA_026708285.1 Acidobacteriota bacterium | reverse complement strand
GCGAACAGCAGCAGATCGAACGGCCGCTCCCGCTCCGGCACCGCCGCGATCACCAGGTCGGGCTCGTCCTCGACCGGCAGGTCCTTCAGCGAGTGGACGACGAGGTCTACCGACCCCTGGCGCAGGGCCGCGGTCAGCTCACCGGTGAACACGCCCTTGGCCTGGGCGAAGCTGCCCCCGAGGCTGCGGTCGCCCTGGGAAGACATGGCCTGGACCGCCGTGTCCAGGCCCAGCTCGACGAGCCGCCGGGCGACCAGGTCGGCCTGAATCCGCGCCAGGGGCGTCGCCCTGGTGCCGATGACGATCGGGGCCATCGGACTGGGATTCTACGGAGCCAGGGTTCGGTGGGCCGGCCCGGACCCTGGAATAGAGTCGAGGCTTGGTCCTGCTGTTTGATGCCTGGAACCGATGGGGAGGACTCGCCGTGTCGCTGACTTCGCTTCAAACCCGACTCCGCACCTTCTACCTGCCCCTGGCCGGCGCGGCGGCCGTCCCGCTTGCCGGCTGCGCGGGCGAAGCGCGGCCGCCGGCGGCCGAGTTCACGGCGGCTGCCGAGGAGACGATTCTCGAGCACTACTACGACGGCAGCCGCGCGGCCTGGGTGCAGTCGACGTACATCAACGAGGACACGACCGCCCTGGCGGCCCGCGCCTCGGCGGAGGCGCTGACGCGCGCGATCGACTTCGCGCAGGAGGCGGCGACCTACGACGCGGCGTCGGAGGCGGACGAGGTAGCGCGCAAGCTCAACCTGCTGCGGGGAGGGCTGACCGTAGCCGCGCCGGCCGACGAGGCGAAGATCGAGGAACTGAGTCAGATCACGACCAGGATGGAAGCCGCCTATGGCTCCGGCAGGCACTGTCCGGACGGCCCGGACACCGACACATGCCGAACCCTCGACGACCTGGAGGACGTGATCGACAACAGCCGGGACGCCGGCGCGCTGCTCGACGCCTGGGAGGGCTGGCGGACGATCTCGCCGCCGATGAAGGCGGACTACGCGCGCTTCGTCGAGCTCTCGAACGAGGGCGCTCGCGGCCTCGGTTACGACGACACCGGCGCGATGTGGCGGTCGGGCTACGACATGGCGCCGAACGACTTCGCGGCGGAGACGGATCGTCTCTGGGAGCAGGTCAAGCCGCTCTACGACGACCTGCACTGCCACGTCCGCGCCGAACTCGCGGAGGAGTACGGTCCGGACGTCGTGGATCCCGAGGGCCCCATCCCGGCGCACGTCCTGGGCAACATGTGGGCACAGACGTGGTCGAACGTGTTCGACCTGACCGCGCCCGAGGCCGCCGATCCCGGATACGACCTGACGGAGATCCTCCGGGAACGCCAGACGTCGGAGCGGGAGATGGTCGAGATCGCCGAGGGCTTCTTCACCTCGCTCGGGATGGAGCAACTCCCCGACACCTTCTGGCAGCGCTCCCAGTTCCTCCGGCCGCGAGACCGCGACGTCGTCTGCCACGCCAGCGCCTGGCAGCTCGACCTGGATGAAGATGTCCGGATCAAGATGTGCATCCAGATCAACGCCGAGGACTTCTCGACGATCCACCACGAACTCGGCCACACCTACTACCAGCTCGGCTACCGGGAACTGCCGCCCCTGTTCCGGGACAGCGCGAACGACGGGTTCCACGAGGCGCTGGGCGACACGATCTCCCTGTCCGTCACGCCGGGTTACCTCGTCGACATCGGCCTGCTCGACGAGGAGCCGCCGGCCGAGGCCGACCTCTCGCTCCTCATGCGGATGGCGCTGGACAAGATCGCGTTCCTGCCCTTTGGACTGCTCGTCGACCGCTGGCGCTGGGGCGTGTTCTCGGGCGACACGCCGCCGGAGGAGTACAACGCGGCCTGGTGGCGCCTGCGCGAGCAGTACCAGGGGGTGACGGCTCCGTCGGCACGAACGGAGGAGGACTTCGACCCCGGCGCCAAGTACCACGTGCCGGGCAACACGCCGTACACGCGTTACTTCCTGGCCCACATCCTCCAGTTCCAGTTCCACCGCGACCTGTGCGCGGCGATCGGCTACGAGGGACCGCTTCACCGCTGCTCGATCTACGGCAACGAAGAGGCAGGCAGCCGTCTGCGCGACATGATGGCGATGGGTCTCAGCCGGCCATGGCCGGACGCGCTCGAGGCGATCGGCGGCAGCCGCGAGATGGACGCGACGGCGATCCTGGACTACTTCGCCCCGCTCGCCGACTGGCTCAGGGAGCAGAACGCCGGCCGATCCTGCGGCTGGAGCTAGCAGCTTGCTGGTCGCCACCTGGAACATCAACGGCCTCGGAGCACGGTTCGACTTCCTCGTCCACTGGCTCAAGGCCCGGCGGCCAGACGTCGTCGGTCTCCAGGAACTGAAGGCGACCGCCGAAAACGTCCCGGTCGAGGCGCTCGAGGAGCTTGGCTACCACGCCGCCGTCTGGGGCCAGAAGGCCTGGAACGGCGTCGCCGTTCTCTCGCGCCAGCCGATCGAGGAGGTGCAGTCAGGCCTGCCGGGCGAAGAGGAGGCCGGCGCGCGGTTGTTGCGGGTGAAGACCGCGGGCCTCGACTTCACGACCGTGTACTGTCCCAACGGCAAGGACATCGACCATCT
This sequence comes from Acidobacteriota bacterium, assembly GCA_026708285.1. Classification (GTDB taxonomy): domain Bacteria; phylum Acidobacteriota; class Thermoanaerobaculia; order Multivoradales; family Multivoraceae; genus Multivorans. Next base: position 9,741 of record JAPOVF010000281.1, on the reverse strand, counting down.
GGACTATCCCCGCAAGCTGGAGTGGTTCGACTCGCTTCGGGACTACTTCAGTGGTTCGGTCCGCGCGGACGAGCCGGCGGTTCTCTGCGGCGACTTCAACATCGCGCCGACCCGTCTCGACACTCACGACGAGGATCGCCTGGCCGGAGCCATCCACCACACGGAAGCAGAGCGGGCTCGGTTCCAGGGCCTGCTCGACCTCGGCTTGTTCGACCTCTACCGGGAACTTCATCCCGACACGGTCAAGTTCTCGTGGTGGGACTACCGCTTCGGCGCCTTCCATCGCAACCTGGGGTTGCGGATCGACTTCCTGCTGGCGACCCGAAGAGTCCTGGAGCGAGTGGAGCAGGTGGAGACCGACAGGGACTACCGGAAGAAGAAGGAGGGGCTGATCGCCTCCGACCACGCACCGGTGATGGCGAGGCTCGTGTCGTAGCCGACTACTTGCCTGCCTGCTTCGGCGTCGAGAACCAGGTCAGCCTGCCGCGGTAGGGCTCGATCTCGCTCCACGAGTCGATGTCGAGATGAACGCAGGCAAGGGCCGCGGTGACGAAGCGGGGCGGATCGTCACCGGTCAGTCGACGCACGAGTTCGCCGCACGTGGGTTGGTGGCCGACGAGAAGGACGGACATTGCGTCGTCCGCCTGCTCGCGGAGAAGATCGATCACCGATCCGGGTGAGGCCAGGTAGAGCTCGGGCTCCAGGATGGCCGTCCGGTTCCAGTTGCCGGCAGCCACGGCCAGTTCGATCGTCTGCCGGGTACGAACGGCGGACGAACAGAGGATCCGGTCGGGCAACGCCATCCTCTCGGCGAGCAGACGACCCATCGTCTTGGCGGCGGCGATGCCGCGCGGGTTCAGGGGCCGATCGTGGTCGACGCCGTAGGTTGCGCTCCAGTCCGACTTGGCGTGACGAAGAACGTACAGGATTCGCACGGTCGGGGTGACGGTAGCAGGATCGTGAAGTACCGATGCGCCTGTGTCATTCTCGGAGAATGCGGGGCGGGGAAAACGTGGGGCGACGGGCGGCGTTCGCGGTCTGCGGTTTGGTTCTTGCGGCTGCCGCCTGGGCGCAGGATGCCTCGCCTCCTGCCGAGACGGCTGCTCTGAACCTGGAGACCTTCGACTTCGCCTGGGGGAGGATCGCCGACACGTTCTGGGACTTTGGAGCGGCCGGCGTGGACTGGGATGCGGTCCGCGAGGAGTTGCGGCCCCGTGCGCGGGATGCGGCCGATGTCGCCGAACTGCGCCGCGTACTGCAGATCATGCTCTCGAGGTTGGGCCAGTCCCACTTCGGCGTGCTGCCGGGGCCGGGATCGTTGGGGAGTGCATCGGACGCGGAGGGCGCGGATGGCGCGGGTACCTGCACCAGGGCATTGATGCGCTCCGTGTCCGGCGACGGCGGCTCCGCCGCGGCAGACGCGGGACCTGGGTTCGACGTCCGCTTCATCGACTCGACGCCTGTGGTCACCCGGGTCGAAACCGGATCGCCCGCGGATCGTCAAGGTCTCGTTACTGGCCTGGAGGTTGTGCGGGTAGAGGAGCAGAACCTGGCCGCTCTTACCCGTTGTCTCGGACTGGATGCCCTCGATACCCGGGTTGCGGACATGGTGCGGTTGCGAGCGGTCGAGGGCCTGCTCCACGGGGACGCGGGCGACCTCGTGACGGTGGAATTCGCGGATGCTGCGGGCGATCGGTCCACCCTCGAGTTCGAACGGGCCCACCATCCTGACGCGGTGGAGATCGGTTTCGGCAACCTGCCCCCGATGCGCTACCTGTTCGAATCCGAAGTGCTGGAAACCGCCGCCGGCCGGGTTCTGGAGGTTCGGTTCAACGTCTGGCTAATGCCCGTCGTGGACGCGTTCGAGGTGGCTCTCTACGGCGAACCCGCGGAAGGTCCGCCGCAGGTCGATGGCGTGCTGATCGATCTGCGCGGGAATCCGGGCGGCGTCGCCGGTACCGCGGTGGGCGTCGCCAGCTACCTGCTCGAGGAGAAGGCTGCGCTGGGGAGGATGAAGAATCGGAACACCGACCTGAACCTGATGGTGTTCCCGCGCCGGGTTTCCAGCAACTCCAACCTGAAGATCGAGAGGCTCACAGGCCCGGTGGCGGTGCTAATCGATGGCGGTAGCGCCAGCACCAGCGAGATCTTCGCTGCCGGCCTGAAGGACCATGGTCGAGCGCGACTGTTCGGTGAGCCGAGTGCGGCGGCGGCGCTGCCGTCAGTGATCGAGCGGATGCCGAATGGCGATCTGCTGATGCATGCGATCGCGGACTTCATCCGCCCGAGTGGTGAACGGATCGAGGGCAGGCCGGTCCAGCCCGAGTCACCGGTCCGACCGACCCGCGAGGGGCTTCTGGCCGGAAGGGACGAGCCGCGCGAGCAGGCGCTGCGCTGGATCGTCACGGAACTGGAACGATGAACATCGGTCTGTGGAGTGAAGGAGTGAGCTTCGGCCGCTTCGGCGCCGAGGGCGCTCTCGGACCGCCCTGGCTTTGGGTCGTGGCGGGACTGCTGCTGCTCGTGCTGGGCCGGCAGCTCTACACCGCCTTGCTGGGGTTGCTCGGCTTCTTCGTCAGCTACGCCATGCTCTCCGATCTGGTGACCCTCGCCAGCGACCTGCGTCTCATGGTGGCGATTGGCATCGGAGTCGTCAGTGCGCTGCTCGCGTTCGTCGTGCGCAAGGTCGCCGTGGCGGTCGCGGGCGCGATGCTGGGCGCGGGCGCGGCGCTGTGGGCGTCGGGCTTCTACGGGTTGAAGGTGGAGGTGCTCTGGTGGGTGGTGACGGCCGCCGCCGCGCTCTTGGGCGCCTGGCTCCTGCGCCAGGTCTTCGAGACGGCCCTGATCGTCGTGTCGTCGTTCATCGGCGCGCTGCTCATCGTGGCGGCGGTGGGTCTGGAGGGGCTGCCCGCCCACGCCGCCGTCGCGGTGCTGATCGTGGTCGGGGTCGCGTTCCAGATGCGGCGTCGCCGGGGTGAGGAACGGCGCGTGAAGAAGGCAACGGCGGACTGAGGAACTCATCCATGCGGGACCGTCCGGGACAGCCAAGCTCGTGGCATGGCGCCTGTCTTCGGGCCGGACTGTTGTGTGCCCTTCTGGCCGCCCTGCCGGGGACCGGGGCCGCGGACGAAAGCGATTCGACCGCGCAACCCTGTGTCGCCGACGCCACGACCCTGTGCCTGAACGACGACCGATTCCGCGTAGCGGTCCGCTGGGAGACCGAGGACGACTCAGGCGACGGTCACGCGGTGGAACTGACCGGCGACACCGGGTACTTCTGGTTCTTCAGCGAGAACAACGTCGAAGTCGTGATCAAGGTGCTGAACGGCTGCGCGATCGGCGACGGCGCGTACTGGGTCTTCATCGGCGGTCTGACCGACGTGCGCGTCGAAGTCGAGATCGAAGACGTCGAGGCCGACGAGTCGAAGACCTACATCAACGAGGCCGGAACGCTGTTCGTACCGGTCACCGACACGGCGGCGTTCGCTACCTGCGACTGAGCGGTCGGCGGGACGGCGTCGGACGCAGGGGCGCCGGATGCAGGGGGCGTCGGACGCAGGGACGTCGGACGCACCCGCCCGTCTTGGGGCACGAGGGGTCGGCTCCCAGGGTGACGTGAGCGCTTGAGAGGAGATGGGAGGGGGTGGCGCTCACTCCGCTTCACTCGCTCCGGTTGGGCGTTGGTGGGTGCGACGTCGTCGGCCGTCGCTCGTTCAGAGGCACCTGGGAGCCGACCCCTCCCGCCCCGACTGGGCTGGACGTCGGTGCCTGAGGCAGTGCAGCGACGTGCAACGCCCGCAGCGGCGTCATTTCATCCGCATGTAGAGAAGTTCGCCACACCGTGGCGGTTCTCTGGGTGCGCGGACCTTCTGGTCCGCACCAGGCGCGATGCCGCGAAGCGGCGAGCCCGAAAGGGTCCTGCCGGTTCAGTGGTTAGACATCGTAAGAGCGAGCGTCCCGTGGCCGGTTGCAGTGACGGCCTTGGCGGCTGCGGGGAGAAGTGCGGCTTGACCAGGGCGCAGAAGGCTGGCTCCTTGAGCGTTGTGCACGTCGATTCCTCCTTCCAGCGCGAGCACTATTCGGGCGCTGCCTTCTGGCTCGAGCGGCGCCTCCCCAGCGTCGACGAGATGCAGAACGTCCAGCCGGAAGTCCTCAACCGGCGGGTGGAAGCTCCGTTGCTTGCCCCAGGAGTGTTCCTTGACCAGGGGCTTGATCAGGGCGGCGTCGGCGGCCTCGTAGGCAAGGATGTCGAGGAGCTCCGTGGCGTCGACATGCTTGAACGTCAGGCCGAGGCGGAGGACGTTGTCGGAGTTCGCCATGACTTCGACGGCGGAGCCTTCCAGGTAGCTGTGGGGTACGCCGGCCCCGGTGAACAGGGCCTCACCGGGGTCGAGGCGAATCAGACGCAGGAAGAGCGGCGCGACGACCAGGGGGTCGTCGGGGTGGTGCTCGGCGATGCGGAGGACCCAGCGCATGGCCTCACGACAGTTCGGGTCGTCCATGGTCGAGGCGCGGCGGGCTGCCTCGACGGCGTTGACGGCAAAACTTGTCCCGGTGTGCCGGTGGAGCCCTTCGAGCAGCGACCGGTAGGCGGCAGCCCCCTCCGATTCGAGCCGGTGGATGTTCGGCCGGAGTCGTTCGAGGCCGAGGGCGGACAGAAGCTGGGCGGCCTCGGCGGCGGGGCGGAAGCCGGACAGAGCGGAGAACGGCGTCAGGGCGTAGAGGAGCTCCGGCTTGTGGTTCGGGTCGCGGTAGTTGCGGTCCCGGGAGGAGACCGGACGCGTACCGGTTTCCGCCGCGAAACCGCGAACCGCCTGCTCGCGGCTGGGGTGGGCCTGGATGGACAGCGGCCGGGCGGCGGAGAGGATCTTGGTCAGGAAGGGGAGCTCGGCGCCGGTCGAGCCGGGACCGAGCAACTCATCGCGGTGGTCGGCGATCAGGCGGTTGAGGGGAGTCGAGTCTCGATGCGGGCGGGCCCGTGTTTCCTCGGGGTCCGACTCCAGGACGACGCCCGAAGGTGCGTCGGGATGCGCGCCGAACCACATTTCCGCTTCGGGCAGGTCGCCGGGTTCGCGCCCGCGGAGATGCGGGATGAAGTCCCGGGTGCCCCAGTCGTAGTGGCGGACCTGGGGGACGAGCCGCAAGGGGCGGTCGAGTCCGGTGTTCATGGCCGCGCCGCCTCCCGGGTCCACGAACGGGCGTCGGCTTCCGTGTCGACATCCTCGAGCGGAGCCGGCGAATCGAGTTCCACTTCCTGGATGTGCTCGGCCAGGGTGGCGAGCAGCGGTCGGGCGCCCTGGTCGCCGCGCAGACTCTCGAGGCGGGGGAACCAGAGGCGGCCGAAGGTCACGGGTGCGCCGCGGCGGCCGCGGAAGGTGGGCACGACGATCGAGGCGGGACCGCGGAACGCGTCGAGCAGCCGGTCGATCACGGCGGTGTCGAGCCCCGGTTGGTCCACGGCGAGGAACATCGCGCCGTCGGCGGCGGGGACCGCTGCCAGTCCGCGGCGGACCGACCCGCTCTGGCCGTCTTCGTAGCGCGGGTTGTGGACGACCCGCAGGTCGAGGTCGGCGACCTCGGCAGCTATCCGCCGCTGGGCGTGGCCGGTAACCAGGATGACCTCCGCCAGGTGGGAGGCGAGTGCCACTCGGCAGACGCGCCGGACGAGCGTCTCGCCGTCGATGCGGTAGAGCTGCTTCGGCTTGCCAGGATCGGCCTGGGCCTCGAACCGCGTGGAGAGCCCGGCGGCGAGCACGACGCCGCAAACCGAGCCGGTCATCGGCCCGAGGCCGCGCTGCCGTTTCGCACCGCGACGAGCTCGGCGGCGATGGCGAGGGCGATCTCCTCGGGCTTGCGGCCGCCGAGGTCGAGGCCGATTGGCGCGTGGATGCGATCGATCAGTTCGGCCGACAGGCCGGCTTCACGGAGCGCCGTGACTCGTTTGCCGTGAGTTCGCTTGGAACCGAGAGCGCCGACGTACCGAACACCGGCTTCGAGGACGACCTGCAGCGCCGGGTTGTCGAGCTTCTCGTCGTGGGTCAGGAAGACGCAGAACGTATTGGCGTGCAGTGGCAAGCGCGACAGGTAGTCGGCCGGCCACTCGACCACCAGCTCGTCGGCGTGGGGGAAGCGCTCGGCGGTGGCGAAGGCGGAACGCGCGTCGACGACCACCGTGCGGAACCCGAGCCGGCGCGCGAAGTGGACGAGGTGGATCGCGACGTGGACCGCGCCGACGATGAACAACTGCGGCAGCGGTTCGAAGGTCTCGACGAAGACCTCGGCGCCTGCGATCTCGCGAAGTCCCGTTGCGGGAAGGGGGTCGGTGGTCGTGAGGGCGGCTGCCGCCTGGTCGAGGTCGGGGTCGGTGAGCGTTCCCTCGGACCGCCCGTCGTCGGGCCACACGAGCAGACGGGCGCCGAGTTCGGCGTCGGCGCGAGTGAACGCGACGACGCGCTCGCCCGCGAGCAGGGACTGGCGGAGGGACTCGAAACCCATCCGGGCGAACCTCCGGCCTCAGTCGCCGATGCGTTCGACCAGCACCTCGACCTCGCCGCCGCAGGTGAGCCCCACGGCCCACGCCTGCTCGTCGGAGATGCCGTAGCGGAGCCGCTTGGGCCGGCCGTCCTCGAGCACCGACTGCGCTTCCTCGAACACCGCGCCCTCGATGCAGCCGCCGCTGACCGAACCGGCGATTCCACCGGCCTCCGAGACGGCCATCTTCGAACCAAGGGGTCTGGGCGAGGAGCCGACGGTGCGGATCACGGTGGCGACGGCCACCTTCAGCCCGGCGCCGTGCCAGCGGTCGATGTCGGGAAGCACGTCCAGCACGGGCGGGATTCTACCGGCGTCCGGCCGACCGCGGGAGCTATAGTGCCTGCAGGAGGTAGTTGACATGGCCATGCGGCGGCCTTGGACCTGTGTTGTCGGAGCGGTCGGGGTGTTGCTGGCGGTTCTCCTGGCCGGTTGTGCCGCGCCCGACGCGGAACCGGTCGAGGCGGAGGCCGCCCCGGTGACCGCGCGGAATCAGCCTGGCACCGGGATGGGGCTCTACGAGCCGGAGCAGCACGAGCTGTACGACGGCCGCTTCGTGATCACCGGCACGAACGTCCACCAGGTGGGAAGCCTGGACGACGAATCGCCCTGGGACCACATGGGCGACGATGCCAGCAACGTCGCCCCGGTGGGCGGCGAGATCACGATCGATGTCGACGAGATCGCGAACACCGGTACGTTCCGCGCCGAACTACAGCTTCCGGAGGGGGACTACGTCGTGGAACTCGACCGGTTCCACGAGTTCTCGGAGTGCCAGGACGGCGGCATCGCGGCCTACCTGTTCGAGCATGGCGATGCGGGTTGCGGCGACTCGAACTGGCCCAAGAGCCTGCTCTACGTCGCGGGTTGGGGCTACGGCCGGGCGACCCTCGACGGCGAGGAGCTGTACAGCGACTACCAGATCCACTTCATGGTCACCCAGGGGATGCGCGACCGCGAGACCCTGCAGGTTCAGCTCGAGCCGACCGAGGGGCCTGCCGGGGCGGTGAACCCTGCCGCGCAGCAGTTGGACTTCTACATCCGCAGCCCCGAGAACAACGACGCGAACCACCCCAACCGCGAGGTCTTCGACCACTTCTTCGCGATGGCGGTGACCTGGCACTAGAGCCAAGCCGCTCGCAGCGCCCCGATACCGTTTCGGCTGGAGACTGTGTGAGCCGTCCCGCACTTCCCATCGCGCTTGTTGCGAGCGTCCTCGCCGCCGGCGCGGCAGCGGAGGTCCGGCGCCTCGATCCCCCGGCTGCCGAGGGGAGCCGCAGCTACTCTCTGGCCGCCGGGGGCGACGGCGTGGTGTTCCTGAGTTGGGTCGAACGCGGGGAGGATGGCGGCCATGTTCTGCGGTTCGCCGAACTGCGCGGCGACGAGTGGGGTTCCGCGGCCACGGTTGCGTCGGGGAAAGACTGGTTCGTCAACTGGATCGATCATCCGGCGGTGGCGCCGCTCGGCGGCGACCGGCTGGCCGCCCACTGGCTGGTTCACGACGAGGACCGGCAGGGCGACTACGGCTACGGCATCCGGCTGGTGTTCTCGGACGACCGGGGCGCCTCATGGCGGCCGGCGTTCGAAGCTCGGGGAGAGGGCAAAGACGGCTACGCGGGCTTCGTGGCGTACGCCGCCGTCGCCGGCGGCGTCGAGGTCGCCTACCTGGCATCGGTCCCCGACAAAGCGGAGGCCGAAGGGGTCGGCGAGGCGTCGCCGGACAGGAATGGAGAGGTGGAACACGGCGAAGTGGAACCGCGGATGACCCTCCGCTCGGCCCGCTTCGATGCCGCTGGCGTTCTTCTCGGCGACCGAGCAGTGGATGTCGACGTGTGCAGTTGCTGCACGACCGCGATGGCGGCGGACGTGGCGGGTGTCTTCGTGTCCTTCCGCGACCGGCGGGCCGGCGAGTACCGGGACATTTCCTACGCCCTTCTCGAAGGAGAGCGATGGGCGGAACCCCGGCTCGTCCACCGCGACGGCTGGCTCATCCGGGGCTGCCCGACGAACGGACCGGCGATTGCGTCCGGCGGACACGGGCCGGCAGTGGCGTGGTTCACTGCCGCCGGCGGGGAGTCGAGAGTGCTGGCGGCCTTCTGGAACCGGGAGAAGGAACGCTTCGGTGCGCCGATCCGCATCGACGATGGTTCACCGCGGGGCTGGGCCGGGGTCGCGATGTTCGAGGACGGCAGCGCGGCGGTCAGTTGGGTGGAGCGCCAGCCGGGTGGCTCCAGTGATCTCCGAGTTCGCCGGGTCGGCCGCGACGGCAGCGTGGGGCGGGCGCTCACCGTCGCCCCGGCGCCGCCGGGTCGCAGCGCCATCGGCGTTCCCAAGCTCGTGCGCAGCGGCGACCGGTTGGTCTTCGCCTGGCGCGACGGGAGTGTTCGTGCCGCGGCCCTGCGGCTGGCCGACTTCGAGTAGGTCCCGACCCGCTTCCCGCTACAGCCCCAGCTCCTTCATCAGCTCCGCCTCCGTGACCCGCGGCCGGTCGTCGGCGAAGTCATAGCGGTGGGGCTTGGCGTCGCTGTAGATGTGGCGGTCGAGCGCGAACTCGCCGCCGTCGTCGAGCGCGTCGACGCTGACGATCAGCATCCCCTCGGGTTGCTCAGCCAACCGCCAGAACAGGCTCGATCCGCACTTGGAGCAGAAGCCGCGCTGAGCCCAGGGCGTTCCCTGGTACCAGGTCAGGCCCTCGTCGTTCAGCCACTCTGTGTCGGGCTCGGGGCAGTGGACGGACATCAGCGGGCCGCCGGACCAGCGGCGGCACATTCCGCAGTGGCAGACGCTGTAGGTGCGCTCGGGGACGTCGACTTCGAATTCGACGGCGCCGCACAGGCACTGGCCGCGGATTCGGTCGGCGGTTGCTTCGGATTCACTCATCGACTTCTCCGGTCATGGGCGGGGCGATTCGGAACGGGACGGATGCCATCTGCCGGTCCCAGAGGAGCGCCAGGCGGCCGCCTTCCGGGGTCACGTCGAGGAACTGCCAGGACAACTGCTCGAAGGACATGGGCAGCGGCTGGAGCGTCATGTCCGTGCGCAGCGCGTCCTTGTCCGGCGTGTAGCCGTACGCGCCGAACAGCGCTTCCCGGTCGTGGTAGTCGTATCGCTCCTGCGCCGGCCAGTTCGAGACGATCAGGATCCACCGCTCCGGGCCGAGCTGGATGAACATCGTGTACTCGCCCGGCTCGAGGCGGGTCCCGTCGATGA
>JAPOVF010000356.1 GCA_026708285.1 Acidobacteriota bacterium | reverse complement strand
ACCTTCGGAGCCACATCCTGCTGGCCAGCGACTATCCGCACTGGGACGGCGACAACCCCGACGTCGTCCTGCCCTCCGGGCTCGACGAGGAACTCGTCAAGGGCATCCAGTGCGAGAACGCCCGGGCCCTCTACGGGCTGTAGGGCGTCCGCGGCGGGTCGTGTCGGCGTCGGCAGCCCGCGCATGAAGTACGTCGTCGCCGAGGCGTCCGAGATCGAATCGGGCGAACGCAAGATCGTCACCGTCGCGGGCCGTTCGATCGGCGTGTTCAACCTGGACGGCGAGTTCTTCGCACTCCGCAACCGCTGCCCGCACCAGGGCGGCAAGCTCTGCGAGGGCAAGCTCTGGGGCGTGATCCGTTCAGACCGCCCCGGCGACTTCGAGTACCGCCCAAGCCGCGAGATCCTCTGCTGCCCCTGGCACGGCTGGGAGTTCCACGTCCGCACCGGCCAGTCCTGGTGCGCACCGGAGCGGCTCAGAGTGCGCCGCTACGAGGTCGAGACAGTCGCTGGCGAGGAGATCGCCGAGGCTGCCGATGCCGGCGCGGAACCGGCGGACGATCCTGATGCTCCGGCCCCGGGCATGGTCAGGGGTCCGTACACCGCCGAGACCTACCCGGTGACCCGCGAGGGCGAGTACCTGGTCGTCGAGATTCCGGGATAGCGGCTGCGAAGGGCAAGAGCCCGCCCACTGGGTGCGCCGGCGTCCCCGCCGGCTGCCGCCGAAGGCGGCCAGAAAGACGCGCCGCGAAGCGGCGACCACGCTGCGTGCGTCGTAGGCTAGAACGACACACAGCAAGAGAAGGAAGCCGGGGGTGGGCGATGAGTGAAGTGAGGCCCGGGAGCGACTCGCGGGAGTCGATCGTCCGAGCAATCGTGCGCTGGTTCTGCGCCGTGCAGTTCATGATCTACGGCTTCGCCAAGGTGAACGGCTCGCAGTTCACGGTGCTCGACTCCCAGTTGGCGACGCCACTCGAGGATGTTTCAGCCTTCTGGCTGGTCTGGTACTTCTTCGGCTACTCCGGCCTGTACAAGGGCTTCATCGCTCTGATCGAGATCGGTGGGGGCGTGTTGCTCGCTTTTAGGCGCACGGCACTCCTTGGGACTCTGGTTCTGCTGGCGGCGATCGTCAACATCGTGCTGATCGACATCGGCTTCGGGGTGGCGCAGGCTGGGCTGCCGATGGCGATCGTTCTGATGTGCGGTCTTCTTTATCTGCTGCTACCCCACGTCCGGCAGCTACTGGCCGTCGTGTTGGTCCACCACGAATCGCTCCGAGCGACTCGGATGGCCACGTTAGGCGGCGTCGTGCTGGCAGGTGTGGTGGCCTTCTCGTTCACCTACTGGGTCGCCAACTTCAACAACCGGCTGCCGACGGAGATCGACGGCACCTGGGAAGTACTCGGTGAACAGACGGAGAACATCAGCCACGTCTTCTTCGAACGGAACCGTGCCTTCCAGGTCGTCTTCAGGGACGAAGACGGGGCCTTGCGGAACCACCACTTCGAGATCGACGGCGGGCGGATACGGATCTGGCAGGAGTGGCTATCCAAGGGAGATCTCCTCGCAGAGGGTGATCTGGTTGGCCCCGACGTCATCGAGTTGCGCTTCACGGATGGCGCGCAAGCGACGCTTGGGCGCCTGTTCGGACCTCGCTCTTGACCGCGTAGCCGGACCTGCGTTACGGACCCAACGCGCCGATCGGGATGACCCCAACGTCGGTACTCCCGACGTAGCCGTAGCCGTTCGGGACGATGACTGCCAGGGCAGACGGTGGCGGGTGCCTATGGCGACCCGCCATCATGCGGTCAGCCAAGCGCCGGAGGTTGTGGGCGCCCTGGTCGACCCAACGCTCGCCTAGCTTCACCTCGAACGCGGCCCAGCGTCCGTCGGCGCCTTCCACTACAGCGTCTACCTCCAAACCGTCCTTCTCCCTGTAGTGGAAGACCTCCGCGTCGGCCGCCTGAGCGTAGATTCGCAGGTCGCGAATGACCAGGGACTCAAAGAGGAGGCCAAAGAAACGGAGATCCTGGAGCAAGCGCTCTGGCGTGGCACGAAGAGCGGCCACAGCGAGCGATGGATCGACGAAGTGTCGCACCGGCGCCGCCCGAAGGACGGTTCGCGATCGTAAGTGGGGAGACCATGCAAGCTGATCTTCGACGATCATGAGTCGCTCCAGCGCTTCCAGATAACGGGCGGCCGTTTGCGGCTTCATCGCCTCACCGTCGGCGCTGGCCTCTGCGGCCAGCTTCGAGGTCGCGACCGGCGTGGCGACGTTCCGAGCCAGCGAGCGCAGTAGGCGGCCGACTCTGACCGGATCCCGTCTCCCACCGCTCACGTCGGGGACGTCGACTCTGCGGATCTCGTTCAGGTAGTCACGGTTAGCGACCAGAATCCGCTTTAGGGGTTGGCCGATGTGCCCCGGCCAACCGCCAGCGCTCACGAGTTCGGCAAGCTCATGAAGAGCGAGACTCGACTGGTCGGCCTCTTGTGGCGCTCCGTCCAGGAGCCGCTTCAGCGAGATGCAGGTTTTGGGTCGAATGGTCTCATGGAGAGAGAGTGGCCGCATTCGAAGCCGGCCAAACCGACCGGCACCGCTGTGGCGCGTTGCGTCGTCGGAGGGGACGGCCGATCCGGTGAGCAGGAACTGACCTGGCGCTGCGGAATCATCTACGGCCCGACGGACGTGGTTCCAGATCTCCGGCTCAAGCTGCCATTCGTCGATCAGGCGGGGCCTAGTGCCGGGGAGCAACCGCCCGGGGTTGATGCCGGCCATTCGCCTAGCGTTCCTATCGACATCCAATAGAACTTCGCTGGCAGCGACTTGCCGGGCAGTGGCTGTCTTCCCGCAGGCCTTTGGGCCTTCAACAACGACGGCGCCGACCGCTTCCAGGCGGTCCGCTAGTTCCCCATCGGCGATGCGAGGCACGTAGTCCATGGCTCTGGTCGGTCTCGGCCGGAGGCGAAGCCCGCTTGGGCGACCTTAGCGCGATGTGCTGGACCGAACAACTTTAGGGGCAGGAATGGTGTCTTGTCAGGGGCATATATGTCGAGTCTTTGTGGGGGCAAAAGGCAACCCTATAGAGGCACAAATGGCGAGCTCGCATGGGCATGAACAGCGAAATCCCGCAAGGCCTCCGGGGCGGCCTGACCCGCTACGTCTGCGGCCGAATGTCGAACGCCACGGCTTCGCGGTCGTTGCGCACCAGCAGGATGCCCTCGGCGATCGCCGGGTTGTTCCAGGTGCGTCCGGAGACGGCTGGCAGCGCGGCAACTTCCTGGTGGCTTTCGGGCGTGGCGCGCACGAGGACGAGCTGACCCCGCTCCGTGGTGATCAGCAGG
>JAPOVF010000031.1 GCA_026708285.1 Acidobacteriota bacterium | reverse complement strand
CTCGACCTGATGATCGGCCGGCACGCCCTGAAGGTCGCCATCCGGCCGCACTCCAACTGACTGTCAGGACAGGCCCTTACGCACGAGCGCCGTATACTGCGCCGGGCGGCCACCACAGGCCGCGAAAGTCGAGCACACGATGGCCGCTGCCGAGAATGACCTGTTGCCCGATCTCGAGGCAGTGCGCCAGGAACTGGAGCGCGTCGACGAAGAGCTGCTGAAGGGCTTCCGGCGCCGCGTCCAACTGTCGCGCGAGGTCGCGGGCGCCAAGATCGCCGCCGCCTTTCCGTTCCGCGACCAGTTGCGCGAGGAGCAACTGCTGACCCGGGTGCGGACCATCGCCGCCGAACTCGAGCTCGACCCTCACCAGACCGAGCGCATCTTCCGGCTGCTGATCGAGATGTCGATCGCGGCGCAGCAAGGCTACATCCGCGATCTCGACCGGGCGCCGCTGCGGGTCGCCTACCAGGGCGTCGAGGGTTCGTTCAGCCACCTGACCGCCCAGCGCCAGTACGCCGGACGGCCCGGAGGCGTCGTGCTCCAGGGCTACGAGCTGTTTCGGGGGGCCGCCGAGGGCGTCCGCGACGGCCGCCACGACATCGCCCTGCTGCCCATCGAGAACAGCACCGCGGGCAGCATCAACGAGACCTACGACCTGCTCGCCGAGGGCGGGCTCGTGATCACCGCCGAAGTCATCAGCAAGGTCGCGCACTGCCTGCTCGCACTGCCCGGCACCAGGATCGAGGATCTCCGGCTGGTGCTCTCCCACCCCCAGGCGCTCCGCCAGTGCGACCAGTTCTTCCACGACCACGACTGGCTGCGGCCACAACCCGAGTTCGACACCGCCGGCGCGGCCGCCCGCGTCCGCGAGGGCAACGACCGGACGATCGGCGCCATCGCCAGCGAGCCGGCGGCGCGGGTCTTCGGCCTGGAGATCCTCGCCCATGGCATCCAGAACCAGGCCGGGAACTTCACCCGGTTCGTGGAAGTTGCCGCGGAAGCGGCGCCCTGCCCGCCCGACGTGCCGTGCAAGACCTCGCTGCTTCTGGTCACCGGGCACCAGCCGGGCGACCTGGGCGAGGTGCTGCGGAGCTTCTCGCGGCGCGGCGTCAACCTGACCAAGATCGAGTCCAGGCCGATTCCGGCAACGCCCTGGCGCTACTGCTTCTACCTCGACATCGAGGGGCACGCCGCTTCGGTGCCGGTGACCGAGGCGCTCCAGGCGATCGAAGCGAAGACGAAGGAGCTCCGCATCCTCGGCACCTACCCGAGCGCGCCGCCGCCGACGCCCGCCGAGCGTCCAGGTGAAGACCCCGGCGCGAAGCGCGCCGTAGCGGACGGCGCCTGAGCCCGCCTTGCCCGAGCGCGCCGACGTCGTCTGCATCGGGGCCGGCATCATCGGTCTCGCCACGGCCCGGAGCCTCGCGCGCCGCTTCGAACAGATCGATATCCATGTGGTCGAGGCGGAGCCCCGACCCGCCGTTCACCAGACGGGCCACAACAGCGGCGTCATCCACTCCGGCCTCTACTACAAGCCCGGCTCGCTCAAGGCGCGCAACTGTGTCGGCGGCCGGAAGCGGCTGATCGACTACTGCGACCGGCACGCGATTCCCTACGAGATCTGCGGCAAGCTCGTCATCGCGACCGATCCGGAGGAGATCCCCCGACTCGACGAACTGGAGCGCCGCGGCCGGGCGAACGGCCTCGCCGGCCTGGAGCGCCTGACGCCCGAGCGGATCCCCGAGTTCGAGCCGCACGCGACCGGCGTCGACGCTCTCTGGGTTCCCGAGACCGGCATCGTCGATTTCAAGGCCGTGGCCCGCGCCTACGCCGAAGAACTCAAGGCAGCCGGTGTCTCCCTCCACCTGCGGACGCGCGTCACCGGTCTCGCACCACGCCCTGACGGCGTCGTCGTGGAGACCACCGCCGGCGAGTTCGAGGCCGGCCACGCGATCAACTGCGCGGGTCTCCAGTCGGACCGCGTGGCGCGCATGGCAGGCCTCGATCCTGACGTGCGGATCGTCCCCTTCCGCGGCGAGTACTTCGACATTGCTCCGGAGCGCCGCCACCTGCTGCGCGGATTGATCTACCCCGTTCCCGATCCCCGCTTTCCCTTTCTCGGAGTCCACCTGACCCGGCGCGTCGACGGCTCGGTCGAGGCCGGCCCGAACGCGGTCCTGGCGCTCAAGCGCGAGGGCTACAACCGCGGCAGCTTCGACGCCCGCGATACCTGGAGCAGCCTGAGCTACCCCGGCTTCTGGAAGATGGCGCTGCGCTTCTGGAAGGTCGGCATCAGCGAGATGGCGCGTTCCGGCAGCCGCACCCGCTTCGCCCGCGACCTGCGCCGCTTCGTCCCCGATCTCAGGAACTCCGACCTGATGCCCGGCGGCTCGGGCGTCCGTGCCCAGGCCCTGGACCGCAAGGGCAACCTGGTCGACGACTTCGCCATCGAAACGAGTCCGCGGATGCTCCACGTGCTGAACGCCCCGTCACCCGGCGCGACGGCGTCGCTGGCGATCGGCGACACCCTGGCCGACCGGGCGGCGGAGATGTTCGGGCTGTGACGCGGGCCAGCGAAACCAGCATCGCTGTCAGTGACGACCGGCGGGTCAGCGCCCTGCTGCTCGAGCCCGAAGCGCCCCGCTGCCTGCTCGTCTTCGCTCACGGAGCCGGCGCGGGCATGCGTCACGCGACGATGGAGACGTTCGCGCGCGGCGTGGCAGAGCTAGGAATCGCCACGCTCCGGTTTCGGTTTCCCTACCGTGAGACGGGCCGCCGCCCCCCGAACCCGCGGCCTGTGTTGCAGCGAACCGTTCGGGCGGCGGTGGCCCAGGCCAGGACGATGCGCCCCGAACTGCCGCTCCTCGCGGGCGGACGCTCGATGGGAGGTCGCATGGCCTCAGGCGCCGATGCAGTCGACCCCCTCGACGTCGCCGGCTTCGTGTTCCACGCCTTCCCCCTGCACCCGCCGGGCAAGCCCGGAACGTCGCGCGCCGACCACCTGAGTCAGGTCGAGAAGCCGATGCTCTTCGTCAACGGCACCAGGGATCGGCTCGCCGATCCCGAACTGCTGGCCGGCGTCTGCGATCGTCTCGGCCCGCGCGCCACGCTTCACGTCGTCGAAGGCGGCGACCACAGCCTCCACGTGCTGAAGCGGTCGGGGCGCCCGCAGGAAGACGTGGACCGAGAGGTGGCGGACGCGGTCAGCGGGTGGTGCCGAGAGTTGCTGGGCCCCTAACTCGATACGCGCTCAGGGGTGGAGCTTCAGCGCCGTGTAGCGAGCCAGAGTCTCGTAGTCCGAATCGTTGTGGAGAACTGGCACGTCCGCTCGAATCGCGACAGCCGCGA
>JAPOVF010000059.1 GCA_026708285.1 Acidobacteriota bacterium | reverse complement strand
CGGCGACCTGCTCGACGTGGGCCGCCTCGAGTCCGGCACGCTGTCCGTCGCGCCCCAGCCCGTCGACCTGACCGTCCTCGTCGAACGGGCAAGGAGCGCGTTCGCGAGCGGCGGCGGGCGGCACGCGGTACGACTCGACCTGCCGCGGGACCTGCCGCGCGTCATGGCGGACGCGCGGCGCATCGTCCAGGTGCTGAACAACCTGCTGTCGAACGCGGCCAGGCACTCTCCCGAGTCGTCGCCCATCCGGGTCGAGGCGGCTCTGGACGGACACCACGTCGCCGTCATCGTCGCGGACGCGGGAAGCGGCGTTCCCCCGCACCTGCTGCCGCACCTGTTCAGCAAGCACGCGGGCGTGGTCGGCGGGGAAGGGAGCCTGGGCGCGGGCCTGGGTCTGGCGATCTGCAAGGGACTCGTGGAGGCCCATGGCGGCCGCATCTCCGCCCAAAGCGGCGGTCAGGGTCAGGGGACCCGGATCACGTTCACGATCCCCGCGGTGGAAGAGCCGACCGACGGCGAGGCGTCCGAAGCCCTCGCCGCGGCCACCTCCGAAGGGGCCCGGCGCGGAGGCGTCCGGCCGCGCGTGCTCGTGCTGGACGACGACCCTCAGGCGCTCCGCTTCGCCCGGGACGCACTCGCCTCCCGGGGATACGCGCCGATCGTCACCGGCGACGCGCGCGAACTGCCCCGTCTCCTCAGGACGGAACGGCCGGACCTCGTCCTGCTCGACCTCGTGCTGCCCGGCACGGACGGCATCGAACTGCTGCAGCGCCTGCCGGAACTGGCCGACGTGCCCGTCATCTTCATCTCCGCCTACGGCCGCGACGAGACGGTGGCGAGAGCCCTGGAGGCCGGCGCCGAGGACTACATCGTCAAGCCGTTCTCCCCGACGGAGCTCACGGCGAGGGTGGGGGTCGCGCTCCGCAAGCGGCTCGAGCCCGGGCCCTTCGTGCTCGGCAACCTGTCCATCGACCGCGCCCGCCGCCGCGTGACGGTCGACGGAGTTCCGGTGCGGCTGACCGCCACCGAGTACGAACTGCTGCGCGTCCTCTCCGTGAACGCCGGGCACGTCACGACCTACGAAGCCCTCCTGCGCCGGGTGTGGGGTGGCCGGGGATACGCGCAGCCTCAACTCGTCCGGGCCTTCGTCAAGAAGCTGCGGACCAAGCTCGGCGACGACTCGAGCGACCCGACCTACATCTTCAACGAGCGCGGCGTCGGCTACCGGATGCCCAAACCGGGCGAGGTCTGACTAACTCGACCCGTCGCCTCAGTCCACTTCGAAGTGGATCACTTCCGTGAAATCGTGGTGAACGAGGTTGCGTGCCCTGTCGTAGAGCGCCATGTTGGAAACACCCCAGGTTCCCGGCGCCGAGCCGGGAGGCAGGACATGCACGACCGTGTGCTCCTTCCACCTGGTCGGATCGCTCAGCGGAAAGACGTAGCCTCTCTCGTCGTCATACGCCCAGACGTGGTGGGTGATCCCCTGTGGATCGAGAAAGTGGATCGATGCGTGCGTGTAGCCCGAGATGTTGTCGCGGATGCGAACACTCAACCTCACGATCGTTTCGCCGTTCGGCTGTTCAGGGTTCGTGGGTTCCGCGTCGACGCTCATCCTGTTCAGGTCGAGCTCGGGCGGTTCCGTGTCCGGGTTGGCCGTCCGCACCCGGATCCGTTGAGGCTCCTCGTCCCCGGGCTCGCTGGTGAACCTGGCACCACCCCAATTTCTGGCCCGATCGACCATCCTGACGTAGTTCAGGGAATACGTCGAAGACGGCATGTAGTCCGGCATGAGAAAGTTCACTCGGCACAGGTTCCCTGCAGGCTCGAAAGCGCCGCCCTCTCCCAGCGCATACGTCGAGAGAATCTCGTCGTTGACGGTGGCATGGCATGGCCAGCTCTCCCGCATGAGGTTGTTCTCACGCACCTCCCAGGTCGCTTCGATCGACTGGACGACGCGGCCTTCCACCACTCCTTCCCGCCCCATGCCCAGCCGGACGGTGCCGGGAACGTACTCCGGTGGCACCCAGTCCTCGAGGAAGTTGTCGAGATAGAGCTTCCATCCGAAATCGTCGCCTCTCTGGTAGCGCCGGTTGCCGACCCTGTCCACGATCTTGAGCTGGATTGGAAGCCAGTAGCCCGCTTTGCTGTACCGGCTCAGCTTCTTCGTGCCCACGAGAACGGTCCCCTCCTCGATCCGGTTGCCGTTCCCGTCCACGGGATCGAGATACAGATCGAAGAACGTACCGATACCGCTGTTTAACCGTACTAGCGCGTGGCGCGCGCCCTCGAGATCCCGGTCGAGCGCATGCAGCTCGACCTCGATGCGGAACTCCTTGTCTTCCCTGGCTCCGCCCGTCACCCTGATGTCGACGCGGCGGACCTTGCCGGGGAACACGTAGTCCGGAAACAGGTTGTACACCTGGAACGTCAGGTCCTCCCGGATCCGGGAGAGATACAGGTTCCCCTGCATGATCCGGTCTCGCACGAACTCGTACTTGGCGACCGACCGGGATCTGAGCTTGTCCGGCTCGATGATGAAGTAGGAGATCGTTTCCGCCATGTCCTCGTTCGGGTTCTTCAGGTGCGCGTAGGCGGAGACGAACTCCGTCGTTTTCGTGGTGGACCAGCCAGACGGACTCTGTGGATCCTCGTACCAGCCGCCGACCCGGGCCCAGTCGTCGCGGGTCCGCTGGTCGAAGACGTGAGCCCAGAGGAAGTGCGCCTTCTCGTGAATCACCAGGCGGTGGATGTGGTCGACGTCGGACGAAAGAAACGCCGTGTCCATGAACTCGATGTAGCCGGCGTCCGGCCAGGCGACGGCCGGTGCTGCCGGGTACAGGGGATGAGGCGTGCCGTCGAGGCGCCGAACGAGATGCGTGAGACCCTGCGTCTTGCGCATGCCGCTCGGAAACTCCTCGAGCATGTTGAGCAGCGTGACGATCTCCTCCGGGTGGAAACGCTGGAAACGGCCCGCGCCCTCGTTGCCGGTCGGCCAGGTCAGGGAGGCGTAGTCGCGTATCTCCGTCGTGACGCCGTAGCGTTTCTCGAAGATCCTCTCGTAGGCGTCGACGTCGCGGCCGTTGTCCGTCACGTACCGCACGAGGGCGTGGTGCAGCCGCTTCGAGAACCAGATTCCCCGCTTGCCGTCCACCCTCGCTATCCGCGGATTCGCGTTGACGAAGGCGGCCTCGGAAATCATGACGACGGGAGAAGACCGGTCGGTCCTCACCTCGATGTCGCCCTCCAGGTGCCTGGCCGTCAGCAGCCACTGCGAAGCCACCAGCGACTGCGCTCGGTACGGGTCCCTCGTCTCCTGCGGAATGGAACGCATCGTCGTCAACAGCCGCCACGCGTGCTCC
>JAPOVF010000203.1 GCA_026708285.1 Acidobacteriota bacterium | reverse complement strand
GCGCTCTCCAGGTATCTCCGGGTGTAGACGATCGCGCCGTTCTTGATCACGTCGATCGCGTCGATGGGCGCCGTGCCGTGGACCCGGCAGTCGATCCGCCGGGCCGTGGCGTCCTCCTGGCGGGTTCCCATGCGGGCGCCGTTGAGCGTCGCTTCGAGGATGATGCGCTCGCCGGTCGTCGAGTAGGCCGCCCGGTCGCGGAGCGCGCTGAAGATCGCGTCCGCGTTGTTCTCGGGCGCGTACACGGCCGCCAGACCCCCCAGTTGCCGGTTGCCTGCCCCGGAGTACCCGGGATGGCCGTTGTGATTGTCGGAGGCGCCGATGAAGCCGACCTCGAAGCCGTTCTGCAGGTACTTGTTGCCGAACCAGTCGAAGGTGCCATGGCCGGACTGGATCTCGACCAGCCGCCCCAGGTCGGGGTCGCTGTTCGTCCAGTCGCCGGGCTGGTGGGCGTGGGGGATGACCAGCACGTCGTCGGCGTTGTTCTGATCGCGCAGGCCGGCGTAGAGCTCGTCGAGGAGGGGCGCCTTCTGGTTGGGCACGCGGCTGCGGCCGGGCGTGTCGCGGAAGAACACGTTGTGGTGGCCGCCGAGCGGCGAGCGCGAGGTCCACTCGAAGCCGAGGATCGTCGTGAACTCGCCTTCGATCCGGTACTCCTCGACCAGTTCCTGCAGCTTCCGCCACTCGCTGTCGTCCATCCAGATGTCGTGCTCGGACAGGCTCAGGAAGTCCAGCCGGGCCACGTCGCGGCCGAAGCGGTAGTAGCCATCCGGCGAGCCCTGGCCTTCGGCAAAGGCGGTGTGGCCGTGCGTCTCGCCCCAGTAGACGCGGGCTTCGGGATCGTCCTCGACGCGGACGGGATTGCTGGTCGCCCGGATGGAGCCGTCCTCGTTCCGGACGGAGAAGCGGTAGACGCCGGGTTCGGCGAGGCTCACGTTCTCGAGCAGCGAGATCGCCGGACTGCCGGCAGCGATGGTCCGGAACGGCTCGCCGTCCAGCAGCACGCCGAGCGCGGGCATGACGCCGGACGACAGGTTCTTCATCCGGTCCTCGGCGCGGACGGCGAGCGTGAAGGGCTCGCCGGGCGCCACGATGGATGGGGCGACGGCGTTGACATAGCGGACCTCCTCGCGGCCCAGGACCTCGAACGACGGCCAGGCCGGCCGGAACAGGTCGCCGGTTCCCTCGATGTCGGCGTAGACGTGCAGGATCACCTGGTCGTTGGAGGTTTCCTGCAGGGTGTATCCGGGTCCCCCGCCCGACGTGTCGCCGTAGGTGATGGTGATCGTGTCGCCTTCTGCGAGAGCCGTGCCGCCGAGGCGAAACTGCAGCACGGTCCGCGGCACGCCGGGGCTGACCTGGCCGCGTCCGGCGCTGAAGTGCATGCCGAACCATTCGCCCCAGGGTTCGCCGGAGGTGAGCGTCGCGTCCGGATTCGAACTCCCGACCGTGACGTAGTTCGGGCCAGCCGGATCCTCGGCCTGAATCCCTCCCCTCCGTGCGGCCCGCACCAGGATGCCGCCGCCCTCCGCCATGCCCAACGAGCCCACCGTGTAGATCTGCCGGATCGTGACCTGGTCACCGGCGTGGAACGGACCCGGGGGGTCGAGCGTCAGCGAGCCGAGGGCCCCTGGATGCTCGTCCTTGATCTGGAACTCCCTGGTGTAGTGGCGGATGAACTCCGGGATCCTCGACACCGGGATCGTCGCTCCACCCCCCAGCCCGCGAAGTGAGCGGTTCGCATTGGCGAGAAGCTGAGGGAAGGCGTCGGGGATCGGCCCGCCGGTGAGGGAGTAGGCGTTCGCCCACTGCCAGAGGGTGTCGAGGCGGTCGCTCAGGATGGCGATGTCTTCGGTGCTTTCCGGGGCCTCGAGCTTAAGAGCTTCGACGCGATGCCGCAGCTCGGCGTTCAGGTAGTCGCCGGAGTCTCCCGTGCCGCAGCCCTGGGCGAGTAGCGCCAGGAGGAGCGGGCCGAGAAGCGAGAGCCGATTCGCCGGTACTCGTGTCACGGGATGCTAGGGGTAGGGCGTGATCACGCCGCAGGCCGCTCGGGAACCGCCTGCGCAGCCGGCCGCCTCGCCTTCGGGGCAATAGGTGTCGGGGTTCGTGTGGATGATGAAGGCGCTGCCGTCTTCGTCAAACACGGAGAGCGGCCCGTCGGAGAGCGTCACCCGCGTTGTCGTCACCATGTGGTAGCCGCGGCCCTGGCGGTCCAGGGTCATGTTCGTCAGGTCACCGGCGTGGAACGGGTGGTTGCCGTCCGGGCTGGTGTTCGAGTTGGGGCCGGGGTCGAAGTGCCCGCCCGCGGTGCCACATGGATTGCACGACGC
Source organism: Acidobacteriota bacterium (assembly GCA_026708285.1). Taxonomy (GTDB): domain Bacteria; phylum Acidobacteriota; class Thermoanaerobaculia; order Multivoradales; family Multivoraceae; genus Multivorans. The sequence continues at coordinate 1,086 of JAPOVF010000203.1, read as the reverse complement.
GGTTTCGTGGATGTGGACCGCGTGCTTGCCTCGCGTGATGCCGGTGTTGGCGTACAGGCGGAGATAGATGTCGACCGCCTTGACGCCTTCTTCCGAAGGCCGTTCCTGTAGATAGCCGAAGCCCACGCGGTTCGTCGGAATGTCACAACTGTAGAGGACGGCCCGTCCGGCCGCCGCCGCACCTGCAGTGGCGGCGGCGAAGTCCTCTTCGAGGTTCTGGGCGGACACGACCGCGGCTCCGCCGAGCGAGAGCAGGGAGAAGGTAGTGAGCGGAACGATCATCGTCTTGCGGCAGTTCGTGCGCATGTGTTTGGGGCTCCTCCAGTGGACATCAAGGCGATGAGTAGAGGTCAAGATGATTCGGGCAGGACTCCCAGTCTAGGGCAACGGCGGTTGCTCGGCCCCGTCGGCCGGCTCCTCGCGGTCGCCGCGAGTCATCTTGTCGACCGTGGTCGCGGCGCACATGTGGCCGATCACGTTGGCAGCGGAGCGGAAGACGTCGGGCACGCGGTCGATCCCGAGCAGGATGGCGAGTCCCGCCAGTGGCACGCCCACGACGTCCAGGGCTGGCGCCAGCGACACGATGCTGGCGCTGGGCACCGGAGCGACCGTTATCGCGGCGAGGAAGATCGCCAGCACCGCAGCGGCGATCATTCCCGCGTCGAGCGGCACGCCGTACATGGCGGCCAGAAAGACGAGCGACGCGCTCTGGAACAGCGCGCTGCCGGGACGGTTGATCGACGCCGCCAGCGGCAGGATCAGCGTGTACTTGCGCTCGGACAGGCCGAGCTTTCTCGCCTCCTGGAGCATCATCGGCAGTGTTCCCACGGATGTCGTCGTGGTGAAGCCCACGGTGTACGTGCCCACGGTTGCTGGAATGAAGCGCCAGGGCGGTACGCCGCCCAGGAACCAGACCAGGGGCAGGAGAACGAGGCCCTTCAGGATGAAGAGGCCCACCACGACGGCGACGATGAAGACGGCGAGGTTCTGCAGCATCGCCGTCCCGGTCTTCGCGATGACGGGCGCCGCGAGGCCGAAGACGCCCACCGGCGCGGTCCACAGGATCCAGCTCATCAGCTTCGTCAG
>JAPOVF010000056.1 GCA_026708285.1 Acidobacteriota bacterium | reverse complement strand
AGACCGAAGAACACGCCCGACTGGTAGTAGAGCTCCTGGAAGCGGTACTCGCCCGCGACCGTCGCGTACTTGAAGGTCGGACTGGCCTGCGAACCCACCTGATCGCCGCTCAGGCTGATACTGCCCAGACGAACGCCCACCGCCGTGCGCGGCTGCGTGCGCCAACTGAACGACGCCTGGACGCCTGTGTTGTCGGTGCCCTCGCTGAAGCTGCCGCCGATCGTGGGGCTGAGCGCGACGGTGTAGCTGTACCGCTCCTGGGCCGCCGCCGTGCTCGCGCCGACCAGCAGCAGGAGGATGGTCAGGAGCAGCGGGACGACGGGGCGCGGCGCCCCCGGCCAGGTGCGCCGGGGCCGGGACTGGGAATCCGATGCGGTCAAGTGGTTCTCCTCGTTCTTCGCGGCGGGCACTCTAGCAACCGGCACCCGTCGACACCCAGGTACCCAGGAAGGGCGGGTGAAATCCGTCCTTGTCGGCAGGAATGACTCAACACGGCCCACCCACCGGAAGACTGCCTACTTCCTTCTACGGATCCCGGCGGCGAAACGTACTGTCCGCCGCGGTTCTGAGTTTCGGCCGGCATGCCGTTCGCGGCGTGAGAAGCGTCCTCGGGTTCGCGGTCGACCTGCTCCTGCCGCGGGTCTGTCTCGCCTGCCCGGCGCCGGCCCGGCGGGAACTCAGCCTGTGCCCCGACTGCCACCGCCTGCTGGAGCCTCCGCCCGGCGGCGCCGCGGCCGGCGGCCGGCTGGAGGGCTGCGACGCCTTCTTCTGGCTGTGGGCCTACCAGCCGCCGATCGACCGGGTCATCCTGGGCCTGAAGCACCAGCGCCTCGACTACCTGGGGCGCCACATCGCGGCCGAGGCGATCGCCACCCTGGGAATCAAGCTGCGCCGCGCGGAGTTGATCGTCCCGATGCCGATGCACTGGCGCCGCCGACTCGTTCGGGGCCGAAACCACGCCGAGTCGATCGCCCGTCCGCTGGCCGCTCAGCTCGAACGCCGGCTCCGCCCCGTCCTGCGGCGGCGAGCCCTTGGCCGCCCCCAGGTCGGACGAAGCCGCCGCCAGCGGCTCGCCAACCCCGATGTCGCCTTCCACTGTCACCGGCCAGACGAGGTCCACGACCGCGTCGTGCTCCTGGTCGACGATGTCGTGACCACCGGCGCCACCGCCGGTCGGGCCGCCCGCTGCCTGCGGGCCGCGGGCGCCGCGGAGGTCATCGTCTTCGTGCCGGCGCGCACGCCCGACCCGGCCCCCGACTCTTCCGCTATAGTGAATGGCTGACATGAATTGCCGGAACCATCCCGGCGACTCCCGGTCGACCGTGGCGCGAGTGCGCCTGCTCTCGGCTGGGGTCCTGGTGCCGGTCGCCGCGGTCGCGATGTTCGCCGCCGCGCCTGTCCGGGCCGGCCTCGACGTGCCCAGCCTCGGCGACCCGACGGCCGGGCGGCTGGTCGGCCGCGTTCAGACCGGCAAGGCGGCGCTGCCCGCCGCCCACGTCTACGTCTACGACGTCGCCGACAGCAGCAAGCAGCAGACGACGACCGACCGCTTCGGGCGCTACGCCTTCCAGCCACTCCCGGCCGGCATCTACCGGGTCATCGCGCACCGGCCCGGCTACGTGCCCGCCGTGGCGGAGCTGACCAGGACCACGAGCGAATCGGTCCAGTCGCTCGACTTCGAGCTGGGCCGGCGCTCGGCCAAGGCCGGCAAGGACGACGACGAAGAGGACTTCTGGTCGATCCGCGCCCGGATCCCCAGCGACGTGCTGCGCCAGATCCAGATCGCGGAGGCGATCGCGGACGATCAGGACTGGGGGCTCGAGACGGCGATCCAGCGGGAGCGATTCGAAGCGGAGCTCCGCACCCTGTCCGGCATCGAAGACGCGGGCGATGGCGGCGCGCTTGTTCTGGGCAGCCAGCTCGACCTCCGCAGCCGGTTCGGCGAAACGCACCTCGCCCTCCGCTCCAACCTGCGCGAGTTCAAGCGCCAGGCGTTCCAGAGCAGCGGCGCGGCGGGGCAGCCGCTCGGCGACAGCAAGGCCTTCGCCCTCGACGTGAACCACCGGGGCTCCAACATCCAGTTCACGTCGCAGCGCCACCGGTTCCTGGGCCCGCAGGCCGGATCCTGGGACGACTTCGGTCCCACGGGGATCGCCGGCCTGGACAGCTACGGCGTGCGGCTCGAGCAGGCCGCCGGCGCCGGCGACACCCACTTCGAGGCCCGGTACACCGCGGACAACAACTTCCACCACGGCTTTGGCGATCTCTACGCGGGACCCAGCGGCGTCCACAGCCAGGCCCTGGCCGCGATCGACTCGCCCATGTCCTCGACCACGCTGGAGTTCCGCGGCGCCTACGAACGCCAGCTCAGCGCCAGCACGTCCCTTGAGGCCGGCATCAGCTACCGCGAACGGCAGGCCTACGGCAACGGCCGGCTTTCCAGTTGGGGGGACGCCTCCTACCAGCGGTTCGACGTCTTCGGTCAGGGCGACTGGGAGATCCAGCCCACCGTCATCCTCGAGTACGGGATGTTCAGCACCCTCTCCGACGGCAGCCTCTCCTTCACGCCGCAGGCCGGCTTCGTGGTCGAGCTGGGATCCCGCTGGCTGGCCGAGATCGCCGCGAGCCAGCGGGTCGACTCCGAACCGCTTCTGTTCCGCGACTTCCTGCCCGTGCAGTACCAGGACGACGAGAACTGCAGCACGACCTACGAGCACTGCTACCGGGTGAAGCTCAGCCGGCGGCTCGGTGTTTCGGACCAGGACCACCGCGTCGACTTCGGCGTCAATCGGCGGCAATTCGCCGACAACGCCCGCCTCTACTTCAGCCGCGACGTCTTCGACCGCCTGGAGAGCCTGCTGCTGGTCGAGGGCGACCAGGTCGAGGAATTCCAGTTCGGTCTGCAGCAGCGTCTCGGCGAGAAGATCCTGACGCGCGTCAGTTCCTCGGCGGCAGCCGGCGGCGGCGGCATGCTGCGGACCGCGGACGCCGACGGCAGCCTCCGCAACGAGGTGCGCTACCTGGTCGCCAGCGCCGACACGCAGTTTGAACGCAGTTCCACAGGCGTCCTGATCGCCTATCGCTGGGTCGAACAGGAACTCACGCCCCTGACCCACGACCCGGCCGACTTGCGGCCCGCCGGCGCGGACACCGTGCTTTCCCTGGAACGCATCCGGATCGCGCTGACCCAGGACCTGCCCTGGGTCACGGGCCTGCAGAACTGGGCCCTGCAGCTCGAGATGCAGCTCAGCCGCGGCCACGTCCCGATCGATGCCGCCCAGGATCCGGACCAGCTTCGCCGCCGCATTCTGGCCGGCATCGCCGTCCGCTTCTAGGCGAAATCACTGGGTACGCCGGCCTGGGTACGCCGGCCTGGGTGCGCCGGCCTGGGTGCGCCGGCCTGGGTGCGCCGGCCTGGGT
>JAPOVF010000129.1 GCA_026708285.1 Acidobacteriota bacterium | reverse complement strand
GCGCCGGGCGATCTGGTTCGGGTCGCGGATCGCTGGGTGGTTCTGTTGCGCGACGAGGTCGGACAGGGTGAACCTGGAATGCTGGACGGCGCGGACCTGTGCATGGACTTCGATTCCGGCGCCGCCGTGCGCCGGCTGGACCAGGTGTTCCTGCTCGGAGAGGAGGATGTGGGGGACGTACTGGTGGCGTCGCCCAAGCCGACGGCCTGAACGCCCCTGGCTAGGACCCCGCGCCGACGGGTTCGCCGACCGAGTCGCGGATCGCCTCTTCCAGGCGGCGGCCGCGCAGGAGTTCGCTGAACACGTGGGGCTCCTGGTTCGGTCGGTACAGCGCGTAGAACGGAATGCCGTAGCGTCCGAAGCTCGCCAGGTAGCGGGCGATGTCGTCGTTCCGGTTGGTCCAGTCGGCCTTCATCGCGACCACTTCGTAGCGGTCGAAGAGTTCGGCCGTCTCGTCGGTCTCGAGCACGAGGCGCTCGTTCACCTTGCAGGTCGCGCACCAGTCCGCGGTGACGTCGACGAAGACCAGCCGGCCCTCGGCGGCGAGCGTCTCGGCCTGGACCGGGTCCCACGGCACCCAGTCCAGGACCTGCACGCCGCCTGCCGCGGTGCCGGGGCCGCGGGATTGGGCGGTCGCGCCGTTCGCCAGCAGCATCACCAGGACGGCCGCTGCGACCGCGCCGGCGCGACCGAAGACGCGCAGACCCGTCTTCTGGCTACGGCTCTGCAGCCAGATGAAGAGGGCCAGGGTGAGCAGGCCGATCTCCAGGAAGGCGAGCCGGGCGCTGTCCATCTGGGCGGCGAGCACGTAGAGCAGCCACACGGTCGTGCCGGCGATCAGGAAGCCCATCACGCCGCGCAGGGTCACCATCCACTCGCCGGGCCGGGGCAGCAACCGCGTGGCTCGGGGCATGGCGGCCAGCAGCAGGTAGGGAGTGGCGAGGCCGATGCCGACCGCGGTGAACACGAGGACGATCGTGGCCGCCGGCTGGCTCAGCGCAAAGCCGACCGCGGTGCCCAGGAAGGGCGCCGAGCAGGGCGTGGCCATCAGGGTGGCGAACACGCCGGAGAAGAAGTGCCCGGAGTAGCCGGCCCCGCCGCCGGCCTGGTGGCTGGCGGCGTGCTCGGAGTGCGAGTGGGAGTGCCCCTCATGCGCCGAGTGCGTGTGGCCGCCCAGCCGGCTGGCGAGTGCGTGCGGCAGATTGATCTCGAACAGGCCCCAGACGTTCAGGGTGAACAGGGTGAGCACCAGGGCCAGGAAGGTCACGAACAGGGGGTTCTGGAACTGGATGCCCCATCCCACCGCCTGCCCGGCCGAGCGGGCGAGGAGCGTTGCGCCGGCCAGCGCCCAGAACGAGACCAGGATGCCCAGGGTCGTCATCAGCGCGCCGCCCACGATCTCCCGGCGGGGCCTTCCCGACGCCTGAGCGAACCCGAAGAGCTTGAGCGAGACGATCGGCAGGACGCACGGCATGCCGTTCAGGATCAACCCGCCGAGTAGCGCCGGAATCAGGGCTGCGAACAGCCCGAGACCACCGCCGGAGCCGCCGCCGGGCGCGGCCGGCGCGGCTTCGAAGGCTGGATGGCCCGTTGGCTCGCCGGTGGCTCCGATCTCGAGCGAAACGGTTGCCTCGGTCGTGATGGGCGGCAGGCACTGGATGTCGTCACAGGCCTGGTAGAGAAGCTCGGCCGACACGTCGACGACACCGGCTGTCGCGTCCGCAGGCAGATCGAATCCCGCGTGGATCACCGCCTCGTGCTCGTAGACCGCGAGCAGATCCTCCGAGAACCCGAACTGCCACATGATGTGGTCGGGATAGCGGACGTCCGGCCGCGGCCAGGCGGCGGGCAGCTCGAAGGCGATCTCGGTGGCGATCAGGTAATCGAAAGTCGGTGTGTGGCTCTGGATGTGCCAGCCGTCTTCGATGTTGATCACCGCGGCGATGCGAACCGAGTCTCCGGGAGCGTAGGAGGTGCGGTCGGCGAACGCCTCGAGCGAAGCCATTTGCGGCGTCCTGAACTGACCTCCGGCCGCCGTTGCCAGGCACAGAAGCGCGGCGACAGTGGCCGCCGCTCCGGCTCCCAACCTGCTGTTACGATCCTGATTCATGCCTTCCGGTGAGCGCGAGTCGGCGACGATGGCTGTCTCCCGGCGGGTGGCCGAGCTGCGCCGCGAGGGGGTCGAAGTCTTCGACCTGGGAGCCGGAGAGCCCGACTTCCCCTCGCCGGAGACAGCCGTAAGGGCTGCGAGGCGGGCCCTGGATGAGGGCCGGACGAAGTATACGGTGCTGGAAGGCACGCCCGAGCTGAGAGCGGGGCTGGCGGTCCGGTACGGCAAGGAGGGAGCGCCCTGGAGCGCGGCCAACGTGCTGGTCACGGTGGGCGCCAAGGCGGCGCTGTACGAGCTGGCCCAGGCGTTTCTGTCGTCCGGTGACGAAGTCGTGGTGCCGACGCCGGCCTGGGTCAGCATTCCGGCCCAGGTGCGGCTCGCGGGCGCTACGGCCGTCACGGTTCCGATGGCTGCCGCGGACGGCTTCGCGATTCGGGCGCAGCCTCTGATCGATGCGATGTCGGAGCGGACGCGGGCCGTGGTCATCAACTCGCCGTGCAACCCCACCGGTGCGGTCGCCGGGGTCCTGGACCTGGAGCGCGTCGCCCGCGCCTGTGCCGAGCGGGGCGCGCTGCTGATCTCGGACGAGACCTACGAGCGGTTCATCTACGACGGCCAGCGGCACGCCAGCGTCGCGTCGCTGGCGGCCCGGTACCCGGAGACGGTCGTTCTGGTGGGTTCGTTCTCGAAGACCTACGCGATGACCGGCTGGCGGCTCGGCTACCTGCTTGGCGCCCCTTCGGTGATTGCCGCGGCTGCCGCCGTGCAGAGCCACGTGACCTCGAACGCGACCTCATTCGCGATGGCCGGCGCCGAGGCGGTCCTGGAGCAGGAGCCGCCCGAGGCGGCTGCCCTGGTGGCGGCGTGCGCGCGGCGCCGCGCGCTCGTCCTGGCCGCGCTGGACCGGATTCCGGGAGTGGTCTGCCCGCCGCCGGCCGGCGCCTTCTACGCGTTCCCGGACGTGAGCGCCTGGTTCGATGACCGCTGTCCCGACTCGGCGGCGTTCTGCCGCCGCCTGCTGGACGAGGCCGGCGTGGCCACGACGCCCGGTTCGGCGTTCGGATGCGAAGGCCATATCCGCCTCTCCTATGCCTGCAGCGACCGGATGCTGACGACTGGGCTGGAGCGGATGGCGGAGCTGCTGGGCGCGAGAAGGAGGCGGGCGGGATGAGACCCTTGGTCGGCAGGCTCGCCTTCCCCATGCTCAACCTGTTCGGGATCCGCGTGCGGGTCCACTTCACCTTCATCCTGCTCCTGGTCTGGATGGCGGTGTTGGCGCCGAACCTGGAGAGCAACGCCGTGCTGCTCGGCCTGGTTGTCGTGGGGTTGCTGGCGAGCGTGGTCCTGCACGAGCTGGGCCACGCCCTGACCGCTCGACGGTACGGGATCGAGACCCGCGAAATCGTGCTGACACCGATCGGAGGCGTGGCTCGCCTGGACGGCTATCCGCAGGGTCTGGCCGAATTGGCGATCGCGGCTGCCGGCCCGCTGGTGAACCTGGCCCTCGCGGTGGTGCTCTTCTTTGGACTGCTGGTGGCCGGGCTGCCACCCTGGGGCGCCGGCGCCGTCGTCGATCTGCACTCCGCGCTGCAATGGCTGCTGTTCGGCAACCTGTGTCTGTTTGCGCTCAATCTGCTGCCAGCGTTCCCGCTCGACGGCGGCCGCATCCTGCGATCGGCGCTGTCCTTCCTCCTGGGTCAGGAGCGGGCGACCAGGATCGCGACCCGGCTGGGGATGGCGCTGGCGGCGGTGCTCGGGTTGGCCGCGCTCGTGCCGTGGGTGATTGGGCTGATGTTCAACATGCTGCTTCTCCTGACGGCCTTCTTCGTGCTCCTGGGAGCGACCCGCGAGTCCTCGCTGGTCAAGACGCTGCAGGCCCTCGAGGGCCGGCGGGCGGGGGAGGCGATGATGACCCGCTGCGAACGGCTGGCGCCGCAGGACACGATCGAGTGGGCGGTGCGGCTGCTTCTCTCCACCACGCAGCGGCAGTTCCCGGTCGTCGATGGCTGGGGACGCGTCGCAGGCGAGGTGGACCGGGATCGCCTGCTCGAACTCGTGGCCCGATGCCCGGGCGACACACCCCTGCTCGAACTGATGAACCGCGAACCGCTCACCGTGACCGAGGACTGCGACCTGCTGGAGGTACTGCGGCAGTTGCAGAGCTCGGCGCGCGCTCTCTGGGTGGTCCGGGACCACGAGCTGCGCGGAATGCTCACCGCGGACGGCCTGTCCCAGTTCGTGGAGGTGTGCAACCGACTCAGGCACCGTGACACCGGCGCGGTGGGGTCCTGAAACTGCTAAGCTGACCGTTCCACTCGACCAGATGGGGTGAGGCGCGTGAGCGACGACGCAAAGGGATCGGGACTCTCTCGCCGGTCGTTTCTGCGGGGCGGCGCCGCGGGGGCCCTGGCGGCGAGCCTGCTGCCGGAAGACGCGGCCGCTGCCGTCGCGGAGAACGACGCGGAGGGTGCTCCGACCGTCGGTCCGGGCGCGGTCGAGATCGAACTCGAAGTGAACGGCGTCGCCCGCCGTCTCGAAGTGGAACCCCGGGTCACGCTGCTCGACGGACTGCGCGACCGCCTCGATGTGACGGGCCCGAAGAGAGTCTGCGATCGCGGCACCTGCGGTGCCTGCACGGTGCTCGAGGACGGCCGTCCGGTCTATGCGTGCTGCCGCCTGATGATCGAGTCCGCGGGGCGCAGCATCACGACCGTCGAGGGACTGGGCTCACCGGACGCGATGCACGACGTGCAGCAGGCCTTCGTGGAGAACGATGCGCAGCAGTGCGGCTACTGCACGCCCGGCTTCGTGGTCGCCACCGTGGCGCTTCTGGCGCGCAGTCCGGCGCCGACGGAGCAGGACATCGAAGCTGGCCTGGGGGGCAACTTCTGTCGCTGCGGAACCTACAAGGGCATCCGCGCCGTGGTTGGCGGTCCGGGCGAACCGGGAGGCGACAGCGTTGGCTGACTACTCCTGGCCCGAGGCCGACCGGAGGGGCCAGATCGGCCACCGGCCGGCGCGTCTGGACGGTCCGGTCAAGTCGACCGGGTTCGCCAGGTACCCGTCCGACCAGAATCCGCCGGGCCTCTTGGCCGCGAAGATCCTGACCTGCCCGCACGCTCACGCCCGCATCCTGGGCATGGACACCTCGGCGGCGGAGGCGCTGCCCGGCGTGCGCGTCGTCCACGTGATCCAGGGGGAGGGTTCCGAGATTCAGTGGGCGGGCGACGAGGTGGCCGCGGTCGCCGCGGAGACTGAGGACATCGCTCGGGACGCCGTGCGGGCGATCCGGGTCGAGTACGAGGTGTTGCCCCACTTCGTGACGGAGGAACATCGTGACCGGGCGCCGGCGGCGCAGCCGGGTTCCGAGCGAACCGACGGCGACCCGGACGCGGCCTTCGCCTCGGCTCACCGCATCGTCGAGCAGACGCTTGGGATGCCGCAGATGGCCCACATGTGCCTCGAACCGCACGGGCAGGTCGCGGGATGGGACGGCGACGAACTCGAAGTTCACGCCTCGACGCAGGCCGTTTCCACCCTGGGCGGCCAGTTCGCCTCCGAACTCGGCATACCGGCGACCCAGGTGCGGATCCGTACCGAGTACATGGGCGGCGGCTTCGGTTCGAAGTTCTCGCCCGACCGCTGGGGGATCGTCGGCGCCGAGTTGGCGCGCAAGGCCGGCGCGCCGGTGAAGCTGTTCCTGGACCGGGACCAGGAGGTGGCGGTCGCGGGCAGCCGGCCCTCGGCGTTTGCCCGGATTCGGGTTGGGGCGGATGAGCAGGGCAAACTCGTCGCCTGGGACTCGGACTCCTGGGGTTCGGGCGGTTTGCCAGGCACGGGCCAGACGCCGCTGCCGTACGTGTTCAGCAGACTGCCGAACCGGCGCCTGCGCCACACGTCGGTGCCGACCAATCTGGCCGGATCGCGGGCCTGGCGGGCGCCCAACCACCCGCAGGCCTGCTTCCTGACCATGGCCTGCCTGGACGACCTGGCCAACGAGCTGGATCTGGACCCGATCGACTTCCTCGACCGGAACCTGGATCTGACGGGACGGGCCGACGTGTACCGGGAAGAGCTCGGCATCGCCGCCGAGATGGCGGGCTGGAAGGAGCGCTGGCAGCCCCGGAAGCGGTCCCGGGAACGCGCTCTGCAGCGAGGCATGGGCGTTTCGATCCACACCTGGGGCGGTCGTGGTCATTCGAGCAATTGCGATGTGACCGTCCATCCCGACGGTGCGGTCGAAGTGCGGATCGGGTCCCAGGACATTGGCACCGGGACGCGCACCGTTGTTGCCCAGGTGCTGGCGGAGACGTTCGGCCTGGAACTCCACCAGGTCCACGTATCAATGGGCGACAACCGCTTCCCCCAGTCAGGTCCTTCGGGCGGCAGTTCGACCGTGGGCGGCGTATCCGCCTCGACCCGGCGCGCGGCGCAGGACGCCCTGCGCGAGGTCCTGGCGCGGGTCGCACCCCGGCTCGAGGCGGAACCGGAGGAACTGAAGGCGGCGGGAGGCCGCGTGTACGTGGAAGGCGAACCCTCGCGCGGCATGTCCTGGCCCGAAGCGGCGGCGCAGATCGGCGGTGCGCCGGTCAGTGCGCGGGGGCGCAATCCAGGCCCCGGGCGGTTGATCTCGAGCGGTGTCGGCGGTGTCCAGATCGCCGAGGTCGAGGTCGACATGGACACCGGTGTGGTCCGGGTGGAACGGATGATCGCGGTGCAGGACTGCGGCCTGATCATCAATCGTCGCCTCGCGGAGAGTCAGGTCTACGGTGGTCTGATCATGGGGGTCGGCTACGCGCTGTTCGAGGAGTGGATTCCGGATCCGGTAACCGGTCGGCTGCTGAACGCCGACATGGAGTTCTACAAGCTCGCGGGTCTCGTGGACGTTGGATCGCTCGAAGTCCACATGATGACCGGCCCGGCGTATGACGGGCGGGGCGTGATCGGTCTGGGCGAGCCGCCGGTGATCTCGCCCGGCGCCGCGATCAGCAACGCGGTGGCGAATGCGATCGGGGTTCGTGTGCCCTACCTGCCGCTGACGCCGGACCGGGTGCTGGACGCGCTCGCAGGCGGCGGGGAGGCGGCCTGATGCGACCTTTCAGCTACGCGGCGCCGACGACGATCGAACAGGCGGTCAGTTTGCTGGAGGTCGAGGGCAGCGAGGTCCTCGCGGGCGGAACGGACCTCCTGAGCCTGCTCAAGGACGATGTCGAACGGGTCGAGCGGCTCGTTTCGTTGCGCGGCGTGGAGGGCCTCTCCGATATCGACGTCTCTGGGGGCCGGCTCCGGATCGGAGCGATGACGACACTGCAGGATCTGCGGGATCACGCTGGAGCGACCGAGGCCGTGCCGGCCCTCGTGACCGCGATCGACGGCGTGGCCAGCGCTCAACTACGGTCCATGGGCACCGTCGGCGGCGATCTGCTGCAGCGCCCGCGCTGCTGGTACTACCGCCGCGGCTACGGTCTGCTCGCCCTGGGACGCGATGGCCGGTCGATGGTCACGGATGGCGACAACCGCTATCACGCGATCTTCCCGGAGGGCCAGGCGCGTTTCGTCAGCCCCTCCAGTCTCGCGCCGCTCCTGGTTGCGCTCGGTGCCGAGGCGACGGTCAGGGGGCCGGACGGCGAGCGGCAGGTGCCGGTCGAGGCGCTTTACCGGGCGCCACAGGGCGAAGGCGAGCGCGAGAACACTCTGGGACGCGGCGAGCTGCTGGTCGAGATAACGGCCGCGGTCGGCGGCGTCCGCTCCGCGGTGTACGAGGTCCGCCAGCGCCGGTCGCTGGACTGGCCGTTGATGGCGGCCGCGGTCTCGCTGACCGGAGAGGCGCCGCGGGTGGACCAGGCGCGGATCGTGTTGGGCCACGCCGCTCCGATCCCCTATGTCGCCGTCGCGGCGGGCGAGGTGGCGGCGGGCGGCGAACTGACGCCGGCACGGATCGAAGAGGCGGCAGAGAAGGCCGCCTCCGACGCGCGGCCGATGAGCGGCAATCGATACAAGGTGCAGCTCGCCCGGACGGCCACCAGACGGGCGCTTGGGCTCGCCGCCGGCATGGAGGCTTGACGTCTTGGCTGACCGACTGGCTGCGAACGACGCACCTCTACTGTGCCGAAGGCTGCGTTGGAAGACGATGTTCATGGCCCTTGCTCCGTCGGAGCCCGGGGCGGCCATCGATCCGCAGCACGAGATCGACGACGGATTCGTCTGGTGCACGCACAGCATGAACTGTCTGGGACCCGATGGCGTTGTAGCGTCGAAGGAACATTGCAGGGAGGGCCGGGGTTGCTTCGAACGCTACGGCCAAGCCAAAGGAGACTGGTCGACATGAGACTTGCCGAGATGCATCGCCTTGCTGCTGCCCTGTCGGCCGCAGTCTTCATCCTGCTGCCCGCGGCGGCGATGGGTGCCGGAGTCCAGGTCTCGGGGACCTACGTCGAAGCGCGGACCGCAGACGTCTACACCGGACCGTGTTTCGCCAACTCGGAGGTCGGACTGGTCGGCAAGGAAGCGATCATGGCGTGGCGGATCGAAGAAGGTGGCTGGGATGGCGTCGATCTTTCCGGCCTTTCCGTGCTCGCCGTCGTGCGTTCCGAAGCCACCCTCGGCGATCCCTACGCCGAACGTCTCGGCGCCGAGTCGGTCCTGGTGGTGGATGCCGGTGCCAACCCGACACAGCGGCGCGCGCTCGAGGGGTTCGCGCGCGGCATGGGCGGCGAGTTGCTGGCGGACGTGGCCGTGTCCCTGACCGCCGAAGTCGAGTTCGACGTACGGGCGAACGGGGCGGCTGCTGTTCACGCCGGTGAGCTTGCGGCGTTGCGCACCCGGCCCCTCGATCACCGGGACCATTTGTGCGGGAACGAGACGGTCTTCTATCCGCCGCTGGCGCCGACGGAAGGCGCGGAGCCGGGCGTCGCGCTGGAGCACAGCTGGCAGGGAGAAGGTCTCGGCACCACCTGGAAGAGCCCCGGCAAGCGCAGCTCCTTCGTGGGTCGGTTCAGTCGCTGAGCAGGCCCTCTGGAACGCGCCCCCTGTTGGGCGGATCGAAGCAGCCGCGCCGGCGGCCACTCTGATGATCATCAACAAGCGACAGATTGGCGATTCCAGCCTTCTGGCGGTCGAGGGCGTGATCAAACTCGGCCAGAGCGCGCGTTTTCTGGCCGACGCGTTGAAGCGCAGTCTTGCCGAGGGCGACGGTCACGTTCTGCTCGACCTCTCGGATGTGAACTACATGGACTCGACCGGGATCGGGGAGCTCGTCGGCTACCTCGTGCGCCTTCGCGCCGAGGAACGCAAGCTGATCCTCATCCGGCCCTCCGAGCGGATCGTCCAATTGCTCACCGTTGCCGGCGTGGCGTCTCTTTTCCCGATCCACGACTCCGTGGCCGAGGCCCTGGCTGCGGAAGATCGAACGGTTCGGGCAGCAGGTCCTGGAGCGTGAAGCGACTCCACTTCGTCGCCTCGTGGTCGCCCGCCGTGACCGAGACGACTGGCAGGTCGCAGGTGAACTCGGCCAGTGCGTCGCGGCATTGCCCGCACGGTGCGCATGGCGGCGTCGCGGTGGTGGCAATGGCCAGGGCCCGGAACGAGGTCCGGCCGTCGGCGACCGCCGCCGAGAGCGCGCCACGCTCGGCGCAGAGGGTTAGGCCGAGGACGCGGTTCTCCACGTTGCAGCCGCTGTAGATGCGGCCGTCGGCGGCCAGGAGCGCGGCGCCCACCCTGAAACCGCTGTAGGGAGCGTAGGCCCGTTCCCGGCAGCGGAGCGCGGCGTCGACGAGAGCCTCCCAGTCGATGCCTTCCCAGGTCGCGGCGTGAGCCGGAATCGGTGGGTGGAAGAGGGGTTGCCCGCTCATGGCCTGAGACCATAACAGCGGGCGGCGCCGACAGGCGTCGGCGAGGGCGGGAACGTGATACCCTGCGCCGCGCTTTGGCTCTGAGAGGTCAGGAAGTCGGCTGGCGGGATGGCGCTCTGGTCGTGCCGGAGCAACCGATCGTCCCCTTCATCGAGGGCGACGGGATCGGCCCCGACATCTGGCGCACCGCCAAGGCGGTGATCGACGCCGCGGTCGAGAAGGCCTACTCGGGTGCGCGTTCCATCGCCTGGCTCGAGATCCTGGCCGGTGAGAAGGCCCTGGAGCAGACCGGGGAATGGCTGCCGTCAGCGACCGTCGACGCGATCCGGCACTACCGGGTGGCGATCAAGGGGCCGTTGACGACGCCCGTCGGCGGCGGCATTCGCAGCCTGAACGTAGCGCTCCGGCAACTGCTCGACCTGTACGCGTGCGTGCGCCCGGTGCGTTACTTCGACGGTGTGCCTTCGCCCGTTCGCGAGCCGGAGAAAGTCGACATGGTCCTGTTCCGCGAGAACACCGAGGATGTGTACGCGGGTCACGAGTGGCAGGAGGGAACGGCTGAGACTGCCGCCCTGATCGAGTTCATCCGGAGTGAGTTGGGTCGGAACATTCGCGGCGACTCCGGCGTCGGCATCAAGCCGGTCTCGGTGACGGGGAGCAAGCGGCTGGTCAGGAAGGCGATCGACTACGCCCGGGCCCAGGGACGGGAGAGCGTCACCCTGGTGCACAAGGGCAACATCATGAAGTTCACCGAGGGCGCGTTCAAGGAGTGGGGCTACGAACTCGCGGCCGACGAGTATGGGGACTGCACGGTGAGCGAGGACGACCTCTGGTCGAAACACGGCGGCCGGCTGCCGGATGGGCGGATCCTGATCAAGGACCGCATCTCCGACGCCATGTTCCAGCAGGTGCTGCTGCGGGCCGACGAGTACGAGGTGATCGCGACGACCAACCTGAACGGGGACTATCTGTCGGACGCTCTGGCCGCTCAGGTCGGCGGGCTCGGGATGGCGCCGGGCGCCAACGAGGGCGACGGCGTTGCCCTGTTCGAGGCCACGCACGGCACGGCTCCGAAGTACGCCGGCCAGGACAAGGTGAATCCCTGCTCGGTCATCCTGTCGGGCGTGATGATGCTGAACTGGTTGGGCTGGCAGGAGGCCGGCCGGTCGATCGAGAACGCGATCAGCCGCGCGATTCGCCAGAAGCGCGTGACCTACGACCTGGAGCGGCAGATGGAGGGGGCAACGCTGCTCAAGACCTCCGAGTTCGGCCAGGCGATCGTCGAAAACCTCGACTGAGGCACGGCGCGTCGTGAAGATCCACGAGTTCCAGGCCAAGGAGATCCTGCGCCGATTCGGCGCCAGGGTGCCACAGGGGAAGGTGATCGAGCATCCCGGGCAGGCTGCCGAGATCTGCCGGGACTTCGGTGGCCGCTCCGTGGTCAAGGCCCAGATTCATGCCGGCGGCCGCGGCCAGGGCGGCGGCGTCAAGCTGGCCGCCAGTCCGGAGGAGGCGGAGCGGCTCGCCGGCGAGATCCTCGGCATGCAGCTCACAACACATCAGACCGGTCCCGAGGGCCAGCAGGTTCGGAAGGTCCTGATCGAAGAGGCGCTCGACATCGAGCAGGAGCTTTACCTGGGCGTGACTCTGGACCGTGCCGCGGCATGTCCGGTGCTGATGGCATCGCGTTCCGGCGGCATGGACATCGAGGAGGTGGCGCGGACGGAACCCGATGCGATTCTTCGCGAGCTGATCGACCCGCAACTCGGCGTCCTGCCGTTCCAGTGCCGGAGGATCGCGTCCGGCCTGGGATTCTCGGGCGGCACCGCCCGTCAGATCCAGGCGGCAGTCGCGAGCGTGGTGGCCGCGTATCTGGAGACGGACGCATCGCTGGTCGAGATCAATCCGCTGATGGTCGACCCGCAAGGTGACGTCTACGCGCTGGACGCGAAGATGAACTTCGACGACAACGCGATGTTCAGGAGGCGGGAAATCGCCGAGCTGCGCGACGTCCACGAAGAGAATCCGCTCGAGGTCGAGGCCTCGGGGCACGGCATCAGCTACATCAAGCTCGACGGCAGCATCGGCTGCATGGTCAATGGCGCGGGTCTGGCGATGGCGACCATGGACATCATCAAGTTGGTCGGCTCCGAGCCGGCGAACTTCCTCGATGTCGGCGGCTCGGCCTCGCAGGAGGCAGTCGAGAGCGCCTTCCGGATCATCCTCTCGGATGAGGCAGTCAAGGCGGTGCTGATCAACATCTTCGGCGGCATCGCGCGGACCGACCGCATCGCGCGCGGTGTGGTCGCGGCGATCGAAGAACTCGCTGCCGCGGGATCGCCCGTCGGTGTGCCGGTCGTCGTACGGCTCGAGGGAACGAACGTCGAGGAAGGACGCGAAGTGCTCGAGCGGGCCGGCTTCGACTTCATCGTCGCCGGGAGCATGGGTGAGGCCGCCCAGCGCGCGGTCGAGGCGCTGGGAGCGTAGGACCCGAGACGATGTCGATCCTGGTTGGCAGGGACACGCGCCTGATCGTGCAGGGCATCACCGGCAAGGAGGGCCTGTTCCACGCGATCGGGTGCCGCGAGTACGGCACCGACGTCGCCGGCGGTGTGACTCCGGGCAAGGGGGGCAGCACGGTGGAGGGCTTCCCGGTGTGGGACTCGGTCGTGCAGGCGCGCCGGGCGACGGACTGCAACACGAGTCTCATCTTCGTGCCGCCTCCGTTCGCGGCCGACGCGATCATGGAGGCGGCCGACGCCGGCGTCGAGTTGATCGTCTGCATCACGGAGGGCATCCCCGTCGCCGACATGGTGCGGGTGAGGACCTTCCTCGCCGGCCGCAACAGCCGCCTGCTGGGGCCGAACTGCCCCGGCCTGATCACGCCAGGTCAGGCGAAGGTCGGCATCATGCCGGGCCACATTCACGCGCGGGGCAACGTCGGCGTGATCAGCCGCAGCGGTACGCTGACCTACGAGGCAGTGTGGCAGTTGACGAACGAAGGTCTGGGCCAGACGACGTGCGTCGGCATCGGTGGCGATCCGGTAGCCGGCACCAGCTTCATCGACGTGCTGGCGCTGTTCGCGGAGGACGAAACGACGGAGGCGATCGTGCTGATCGGCGAGATCGGAGGCACGGCTGAAGAGGAGGCGGCGGACTGGATCCGCGAGCACCTGGACATCCCGGTGGTCGGCTTCATCGCCGGCGCCACGGCGCCGCCGGGGCGGCGAATGGGTCACGCCGGCGCGATCGTGGCCGGCGGCAAGGGGACGGCGGCGGAGAAGAAGGCAGCGCTGGCCGCCGCGGGCGTGCTGGTCGTCGATTCGCCCGCCGAGATGGGAGCTCGAACGGCCGCGGCGCTGGCTTCATAGCGGCCGCCCGCTGAGGGAGATCGGTCAAGGATGGAAGAGACGCTGACGATCATCAAACCGGACGCGGTCCGGGCGGGCAACACAGGCAGGATCATCGCCCATCTCGAGGACGCGGGATTCGTGATTCAGGCGATCCGGCGGGTGCGGCTCTCGCGGGCGCAGGCGGAGGCCTTCTACGCGGTGCACCGGGAACGGCCGTTCTTCGGCGATTTGGTCGCGTTCATGACCAGCGGTCCGGCGGTGGCGATCGCCCTGGCTCGTGAGAACGCCGTCGCTCACCTCCGGGACACGATGGGCGCCACCGACTCCGCCCAGGCGGCCCCGGGCACGATCAGGAACCTCTACGGCACGGACATCCAGAACAACGCGATTCACGGCAGCGACTCGCCTGAGAACGCAGCGGTAGAGCGGGCCTTCTTCTTTGCCGGCCTCGACCTGGTCGGCTGAATCGCGCGCGGACTCGGACGCCGGTCCGGGTTGATAGTGTCCGCCATGGTTCTTCCCTGAGACGAGGCAGAACGGATCTCGAGCACTGGCCGCAGGCGTCCAACTCTTCTCCAGCCGTTGGGGGCTGATGCTCGCCATGCTCGGCATGGCGGTCGGCACCGGCAACATCTGGCGATTTCCCCGGATCGCCGCGTCCAACGGAGGCGGTTCCTTTCTCGTCGCCTGGGTCGTCTTCCTGATGCTCTGGTCGGTGCCGCTGATCCTGGCGGAGTTCGCACTGGGCAAGAAAGTGCGCAACGGCACGGTGGGCACGTTCGCCGCGATGATGGGCGAGCGGTTCGCCTGGATGGGCGGCTGGATTGCCTGGGTGGCGGCGGCGATCGGCTTCTACTACGCGGTGGTCATGGGCTGGACCCTGCGCTACTTCCTGGCCGCCATCACGATGCAGCTTCAGGGCGAGCGGTCGGCCCAGCTCTGGGAGGAGTTCTCCTACACGCCCCAGGTGCTCATCTTCCACGCATTGGCGCTCGCGATGGGCGTGATCGTCGTGCTCAAGGGGATCCGGGGCATCGAGAGCGTGGTACGGATCCTGATGCCGGCGCTACTGGTGCTCGTCGTGGTGCTCGCCATCCGGGCAGTGACGCTGCCGGGTGCGGTGAACGGTCTTGAGTTCCTGTTCAGGCCCAACTGGAGCGACCTGCTGGACTCGAACATCTGGCTGCAGGCGCTGACCCAGAACGCGTGGGACACGGGCGCCGGCTGGGGTCTGGTGCTGACCTACGCGGTGTTCTCGCGCCGCCGGGAGGACACGAATCTGAACTCCTTCCTGCTCGCGTTCGGGAACAACAGCGTGTCGCTGCTCGCCGGCGTCATGGTGCTCTGCACCGTCTTCTCGATCATGCCCGGAGCCGCCAACCAGATCGTCGGCGCCAGCAACGAGGGACTGACGTTCATCTGGATACCGCAGCTCTTCAACGCGATGCCGGGCGGTTCGTTCTTCATGATCCTGTTCTTCATGGCCCTGGTGTTCGCCGCCTGGACGTCGCTCGTGGCGATGTTCCAGTTGGTCGGCCTGGCGCTCGAGGAGGCGGGACTCGAACGGCGCAAGGCGATCATCTCGATCGCGGTCGCCGCCTTCGTGCTTGGCGTGCCTTCCGCGCTGTGGCAGCCGTCCTTCGTGAACCAGGACACCGTGTGGAGCGTCGCGCTGATGTTCTGCGGCCTCTTCTTCGCCCTGATCGTGATCCGCTACGGCGTCACGCGCTTCCGCGCCGAGATGATCAATACCGGCGACCAGGACATGCGCGTCGGCGCCTGGTGGGACTGGGCGATCCGGCTGGTCGCGATCGAGGCGGTGGTCCTCGTTGCCTGGATGATCTGGAGCGCCCGCAACGAGCCGCTCTGGGGGCCGCTTGGCGTCGGCAACATGTTCGGCCAGTGGATCGTCGTCGCCGTCGTGCTGATCGCGCTCAACGGGGTCTTCCTGCGCGGATTGAGGAAGCGCGCGCAAAGCTCCGGCTGACGTCGGCTCAACTGAGCCGGCGGTGCAGCCAGGCGCGCACGCGCTGGATGCGCTTCCAGGCGTTCGGCCAGCGGCGCATGACGAAGACCCGCAGGCGGCGATTCAAGCGGTCGCTGGCGAGCGAAAGCAGCGCAACGCCCAGAGGCACCAGCACGACCGCCGGAATGAGGGGCAGCGGGCCGAAGACCAACCCGAACAGGACCAGGAACGCACCGAGCGTGAAAAGGAGGATCCGTACGCCGACGCGCAGGGGCGGGAGGTCGGGATCGTCCTCGACGAGATGCGGCGGCTGGACCTCGGGGCGGTGTTCAGGCTGCGGTGCGGCCATTGGGCCGATCCTATTGGTGGATCCGTGAAGACACGGCTCGGGTGACCCTCACCTGGAGAAAACGCCGCTTGCCCACCTTGAGCAGGCACTGCGTTCCCTCCTCGAGGCTCATGTGCGGGTCGCGGACCTTGTCGCCGTCCAGGGACACGGCCCCCTGCTGGATGAGGCGGCGTGCCTCCGCGCGACTCCCGGCCAGGCCGTGGTCGGCGAGCAAGGCAAAGAGCCGCAAGCCGGCGGGAACGAGGCGGGTCTCGATTTCGTCCGGCACGCCCCCGCCCCGGAACATCCGGTCGAACTCGGAGCGGGCCTTGTCGGCGGCCTGGCGGCCGTGGAAGCGCGCCACCAGGTCGCGGGCCAGGTCGGCCTTGAAATCGCGAGGGCTTGCCCGACCGTCGAGCACGGCGGACTTCTGGCGGTCGATCTCGGCCTCGTCGAGGTCGGTCAGGAGCAGCCGCCAGTCCCACATCAGGTCGTCCGGGATCGACATCGTGCGGCCGAACATCTCGCGGGGCGTGTCCTCGAAGGCGATCGCGTTGCCGAGGCTCTTCGACATCTTCTGCGCGCCATCCGTCCCGACCAGGAGCGGAACGGTGAGGGCGATCTGCGGATCGAGGCCGCGTGCGCGCATCAGATCTCGGCCGACCAGAAGGTTGAGTAGCTGGTCGTGTCCGCCAAGCTCGACGTCGGCTTCAAGGACCACGGAGTCGTATCCCTGGGTCAGCGGGTACAGAAGCTCGTGAATCGAAATCGGTTCGCGGTTCTCGAACCTTGCCCGGAAGTCCTCGCGCTCCATCATGCGGGCGAGGGTGTAGGAACCCGCCAGCCGGATGAGTCCCTCGGCGCCCAGTTCGGCGAGCCATTTGCTGTTGTGCAGGATCTCGGTCCGTTTCCGGTCGAGCACCTTCCAGGCCTGCTCCTGGTAGGTGGCGGCGTTGGCCAGGACCTCGTCGCGCGAGAGCTGGGGCCGGGTGGCCTTCTTGCCCGTGGGATCGCCGATCATCGCGGTGAAGTCGCCGACCAGGAACACGACCCGGTGACCGAGCTGCTGGAAGTGCGCCATCTTGCGCAGGAGGACGGCGTGCCCCAGGTGCAGATCGGGCGCGGTCGGATCGAAGCCGGTCTTGACCAGCAGCGGGCGGTCCTCCCGGCGGGATTGCTCGAGCCGGCCTCGGAGCGCGTCCTCCTCGACCACGTCGACCGCCCCGCGCAGCAGCAGTTCCATCTGCTCGGAAACCGGCGGGAAGCTGCTCATGGGGCGGAGGGTAGCAGCGTCGCCGGGTCGTGAATACGGCCGGACGCGACGATTCTGGCGTCCCCGGAGAGACGCCAGCGAGCCGCACCCGCCGGCTCCGGCGGGCCTTCCTCGAGACGGAGCTCGCAGCCGCTGCGGGTGGCCGCGACGAGGGGCAGAGAGAGGCGGCCTTCCGCGACGGCGCAGCCGGCTGCGGCCACCACGCCCGTGCCGCAGGCCAGCGTCTCTGCTTCGACTCCGCGCTCGAACGACCGGATGCCGAAACCGCCCTCACGGTCGATGTCGACGAAGTGGACGTTCGCGCCGGAAGCGCCCAGGTCCGGGTGGGCGCGCAGGGCCGGTCCGAGCGACGCCACCGGTGCCTCATCCAGGTCTCCTGGCCACCAGAGGACGAGGTGAGGCACACCGACGAGGGTCCGGTAGCAGGGGTAGTTCTCTCCGTTCGCGCGCAGCGTCAGCGGATGTCCCGGCCCCGGCTTGGGTACCAGGACGGCGGTGCTCGTGTCGTTGACTGTCTCGGCTGTCAGAGTGCCTGCCGCCGTCTCGATCTCAACGCGGGAGATCGACGGCTCCTGGTCGAAGGCGAGTCGGGCGGCACAGCGGGCCGCGTTCAGGCACAGCGCCGCCCGGGCTCCGTCGGCGTTCGCGTAGTCGAGGACGTAGCGTCCGTCGGCTCGGCGGCGCAGGCTGAACAGGCCATCTGCGCCGACGGATACGCCGCGCCGGCACCACGCCCGGACCGTCTCGGCCGGCGGCGCCTCACGGTCGAGGAGGGCGATGAAGTCGTTGCCCGCGCCGGAGACCAGAAAGAACGGCGTACCCTTTGGGGCCGTCACGGTGGCGGGCCGTCTTCGTCCTCGTCGCCGGGCTCGCCGTCCTGGTCGTCCACGTCGTCGTCTGCAACCGCCTCGTCCGTTTCAGGCTTCTCTGTCTCGTCCTCCGTGGTTGCCACCTCGGCGGGCGCCGTCTCCTCGACGGGCGCGGGTTCCCGCAGTGGCGGCAGAGGATCGCCCTTGCGGCCGCAACCGAAGAAGACCAGGAGCAGCAGCAGGACGGCGCCGGCCAGCGGCATGGAGAGCGGTTCGAGTGACGCTCGTCTAGAGGACATAGCGACTCAGATCCCGGTCTTCCACGACGTCGGCCAGAGCGCGGGTGACATAGGCGGCGTCGACCTCCAGCTTGACGCCCTCCATGTCGGGGGCCTCGAATGAGACTTCTTCCAGCAGACGCTCCATCAGGGTGGCCAGACGCCGGGCGCCGATGTTCTCGGTCTGGGAGTTGACCTGCACGGCGAGGCGGGCCACCTCCTTCACCGCATCTTCGCGGAAGGAAAGGTCGAGGCCCTCGGCGCCGAGGAGGGCGCGGTACTGCGTGGTCAGGGCGCTGTCCGGCTCGGTCAGGATACGGACGAATTCGGCTTCGCCCAGGGCACCGAGCTCGACGCGGATCGGAAAACGCCCCTGGAGTTCGGGGATCATGTCGGACGGCTTGGCCACATGGAAGGCGCCGGCGCCGATGAAGAGCACATGGTCCGTCTTGACCGGGCCGTGCTTGGTCGTCACCGTGGTCCCCTCGACGATCGGCAGGAGATCGCGCTGCACGCCTTCCCTCGACACGTCGGGACCGTGGCCGCCGCCCTTGCCGGCGATCTTGTCGATCTCATCGAGAAAGACGATGCCGGCCTGCTCCACGCGGAGTCTGGCTTCCTCGGTGATGTCCTGGCGATCGATGAGCGCCTCCGCCTCCTGCCGGCGCAGGATCTCACGCGCTTCGCTCACCTCGACCATCTGCCGCTTGCGCTTGCCGAACAGGCCCGGGAGCATCTCCTTCAGGTTGATTCCCACCGCCTCGACGCCCTGGGGGGTGAACATCTCGAACTGCTGATGGGATGCGTCATCGACTTCGATCTCGATCATCCGATGGTCCAGGCGTCCCTCCTCGAGCCATTGGCGGAATCGTTCCCGGGTTTCGTTCGGTGCGCTATGGGCGTCCGGGTCGTTCGCGTCGGCGGTGGGCTGGGGCGCCTCGGGAACCAGGAGCTGGAGCAGCCGCTCTTCGGCTCTCGACGCGGCTTCCTCTTCCACCGCGGCCCGTTTCTCCTCCCCGACCATCGCCACAGCGAGCTCCATCAGGTCGCGGACGATCGACTCGACGTCGCGGCCGACGTATCCAACCTCGGTGAACTTGCTGGCCTCGATCTTGAGGAAGGGAGCCCGCGCGAGTCTGGCCAGCCGGCGCGCGATCTCCGTCTTGCCCACGCCGGTCGGGCCCATCATCAGGATGTTCTTGGGCGCGATGTCCTCGGCTGTTTCGGGATCGAGTTGCTGCCGTCGCCAGCGGTTCCGCATGGCAATCGCCACCGCGCGTTTCGCGTCCTTCTGGCCGACGACGTGCCGGTCGAGGGCCGCGACGATCTCCCGTGGCGTCAGGTTCTCGACGAACTGGGCACTCTGCGTCGGCTGGAGGGTCATGCGGCCGGCCCGTCGGCGTCGAGGCGCTCCACGGTGACTTCGTGGTTCGTGTAGATGCACAGGTCGGCGGTGATCCGCATCGCTTCGCGAGCGACCTGTTCCGCGTCGAGGTCGGTGTGGCTGAGCAGTGCCTGGGCGGCGGCGAGCGCGTAGTTACCGCCGGAACCGATGGCCAGCGGCATTCCGGTATCGGGTTCGAGGAGGTCGCCGTTGCCCATTGCCAGGAAACTCTTGTGCGCGTCGGCGACGATCATCTGCGCCTCGAGTCGGCGGAGCGCGCGATCGGTTCGCCAGTCCATCGCCAGTTCGACGACCGCGCGCTCGAAGTTGCCCTGGTACTCCTCGATCTTGGCCTCGAATCGCGAGAACAGGGCCAGGGCGTCGGCGCCGCCGCCGGCGAATCCGACGAGAATCCGGCCATGGTCGGCGCGTTGGACCTTGCGGGCGCGTGCCTTGACCACCGTGTTCGCGGCGCCGTTCGTCACCTGGCCATCACTGGCCATGCACGTCGTATCACCGCGGCGTACGAGCAGGATGGTGGTCATGCGGTCAGGCGTCTCCCTCAGTCTGGCGGTCGGCGAGCCGCGGGGCAGCCGCCCGTTCGTTTCACGGATTCTCGCGCAGAATGTTGCGTAGCGAGACTTCGGGCGTGGTCCACCCGGGGCCGCCGGCGTAGCGTCCGATCTCCCTGCCGTCTCGGTAGACGATCGCGGTGGGGAGTTCCGTCACCTCCAGGCGCTTGACTTCGGCATCGCCCCAGGGATCGTCATCCCCCATCCCGTAGTAGCTGAACCGCAGGGGCGATTCCTGGAGCTCCTCGTGGACCTTGAGGCCGCGCGGCATGAAGCGCTCGCAGACATGGCACCAGGTTCCGAAGACGACGCGGACCTCCACGCCGGCGCTGAGCTCGGCTACTTCCGCCACGACCGCCGCATTGGTCTCGTAGGCGTTCGCGGAGCGCCGATAGCCCGGGTCGTGGTCGTACAGCGCCTCGAGCGTCGCTTCGCCAGCCAGCGAGGGGCGCTTCCGAAGCTGGGCGCGGACGTCGTCAATGATGAACTCGATGCCCGTGGGAGTTTGCCGGAAGGGAGCGGGCGTGCCGAACAGCGCGCCGGGCAGCAGGTCGAGAGTGTCTTCGCCCGCTGGTGAGACCTTGAGCAGTTGCACCTTGTAGATCGCCTGATTGCGCAGACTGACGAGGATCGGCGATGACAGGTCGTCGGCGACGACGAGGAAGGCGCCAGCGGTTCGCGAGAGATAGAGCTGTGAGCCGGGCGCCTCCTGGCCCTGCAGGAAGAGCTGGTAGGCGCCGTCGAGCTGGAAGCCGCGCAGATCGTCCTGGGCTCCGGCGGTCCCGGCAGCCACGAGCAAGACGGCAGCCGCCAGGTAGAGCACGAGGGCCGTGGTCGTGCGGGCGATGGGAAGTCTCATGCGGGTTCCTTTCCTGGGACGCAGGTTCTGTCGCCTGTACGGGGCGGCGGATGGTCCGATTTGGGACCTCAGCCGCCCTTTGCGCGGGGATGGGTTTCCCGGTAGACCTTGAGCAGACGTCCAGTGTCCACATGCATGTAGCGTTGGGTGGTCGAGAGGGAAGCGTGGCCGAGGAGTTCCTGGATCGAGCGCAGGTCGGCGCCGGATTCGAGCAGATGGGTGGCGAAACTGTGGCGCAGGGCGTGCGGATGGGCGCCCTGCGCCTGTGCCGTTTCCGCGACGTAGCGGTCGATGATGCGGCGGACGGAGCGTGCGCTCAGGCGGCTGCCGTTCTGGTTCAGGAACACGGGATCGTCCTGGTCGCTGCCGGCGGGGGGATTGCGAAACACCTCTTCCCATACGGCCCGCCACTGATGAAGCGCTTTCTCGGCCGGCTCTCCGAACGGCGTCATCCGTTCGCGGTCGCCCTTGCCGACGACCCGAAGCACCCTGGCGCCGAGATCGATGTCGCGCCAGTTCAGGGCGACGAGTTCGCCGACCCGCACGCCGGAGGCGTAGAGCAACTCCAGGAGTGCGCGGTCCCTCAGCCCGAGCACGCCGGCGCGTCCCGCGGGCGCCTCGAGCAGGGCGTCGATTTCACCGGGCCGGAGGTGGCGTGGGAGGGTCTTCTCGACCTTCGGGGTCTGCACCGAGTCCGCCGGGTTCGATTGCATGCGGCCGGCGAGACAGGCGTAGCGGAACAGGCCGCGCATCGCCGACAGGTGGCGGCCCTGGGTCCGTCGCGAAAGCCGGCGCTGGTTGAGGGATGCGACGAACGATCGGACCAGGAGTTGGTCGATGTCTTCAAGGTCGGCATCGCGGCTGCCCCCTGCGGAGCGAAAGTCCGCGAAGGCCGCGAGGTCGCGACCGTAGGCGCGTACCGTGTGTTCTGAACAGTTGCGCTCCAACGCCAGGTGCTCCAGGAAGTCCGCGATCAGCTCGGCGAGCGCGCCGGGGCGTTCGTCCGTTCCTCTGGTCCTGGCTTGCTGAACGGGGGTCTCCATGGGATTGTTCCGGCGAGGTCCATGCTATCGAGCCAGACGTCCAGGGCGTGTTGGGCGCGGGCGACATATGCGGCTCGCCGCTCGCGTCGGGGGACACGCTCGCGCAGAGGCTCGAGTAGTCCGTAGTTGATGTTCGTCGGCTGGTAGCGCTTCGGATTCGACTCGGTCAGGTGCCGGGCCAGAGCTACCAGGGCGGTCGTATCGGGGAGCGGAGGCGGTTTCCGGTCACCCGCCTGGAGCACGAGGTAAAGGGCGACGACGAGCCCCGTGGCCGCGGATTCGAGGTAGCCCTCGACGCCGGTCAACTGACCGGCCAGACGCAGATGCGGTCGCCGCGCGAAGCGGTACCAGCGATCGAGGTGCAGCGGGGCGTTGATGAACGTGTTGCGGTGAACCTGTCCGTAGCGAACGAACCGGGCGCGCTCGAGACCGGGCAGGGTGCGCAGGACCCGGCGCTGCTCGGGCCAGGTCATCCGTGACTGGAAGCCGACCAGGTTGTACTGGCTGCGCGCGAGGTCCTCCTGCCGGAGCTGGACGACGGCATGGGGGCGGTTGCCGGCCGGTGTCCTGAGGCCGACCGGTTTCATCGGTCCGAAGCGCAGGGTGTCCTCGCCGCGGCGGGCCAGTTCCTCGATCGGCAGACAACCCTCGAAGAACAGCGGCCGCTCGAACTCTCGCAGCTCGATCGTGCCGGCTTCGCGCAGCTCACGGTGGAAGCTCCGGTACTCCGTCTCGTCGAGCGGGCAGTTGAGGTAGTCGTCGCCACCCTTGCCGTAGCGGGAGGCCCGGAACAATCGGTCGTGGTCGAGGCTGTCTCCGGTGACGATCGGAGCGATCGCGTCGTAGAAGTAGAGATGGTCCGTACCGATCAGTTCCTCGATCTGCTGTTCGAGCGCCTCCGATGTGAGGGGTCCGGTGGCGATGACGCAGTCGCATTGCCGCGTAGCGGGGAGTGCGGTCAGTTCCTTACGTTTGAGTTCGATGCCCGGGTGGGATTCGATCGCCTCTGTGATGTCGGCGGCGAACGCGGCCCGGTCCACGGCGAGCGCGCCGCCGGCCGGAACCGCGTTCCTCCTCGCGGCGGCGATGATCAGGGAATCGAAACGCTCCATTTCCCGTTTCAGCAGACCGGCGGCATGGTGAGGGTCATCGCTCCGAAGCGAGTTCGAGCACACGAGTTCGGCGAGATCGCTGCCGGCGTGGGCCGGCGTCGAGCGCTGCGGCCGCATCTCGTACAGGGTGACGGGGCGGCCCCGGGAGGCGAGTTGGAACGCACACTCGCTGCCGGCGAGCCCGCCGCCAACGACTACGACGGGCGCGGTCATGGGTGCATCATGGCAAGGCCCCGGCGGCTTGACAAGGCCTCCCGCTCTACTATCGTCGCCCGCGCGCATGACTAACGCTCTCGTCATCGTCGAATCGCCGGCCAAGGCCCGGACGATCGAGCGCTACCTGGGCCCCGGCTACCAGGTCGAGTCCTCGATCGGCCATATCCGGGACCTGCCGCGGACGGCTGCCGAGGTGCCGCAGAAGTACCGAGGCCGGCCCTGGGCGCGTCTCGGCGTCGATATCGAGGGCGGGTTCGATCCCCTGTACGTGATCCCGAGCGAGAAGCGGGGTCAGATCACGAAACTCCGGAGCGCGCTGCGCGGCGCAGACGAACTGGTGCTCGCAACCGATGAGGATCGCGAGGGCGAGGCGATCGCGTGGCATCTGCAGGAAGTGCTGCGTCCCAAGGTGCCCGTGCGGCGGATGGTCTTCCACGAGATCACGAAGTCCGCCGTGGAGGCCGCGCTCCGGGACACACGGGAGATCGATCGTCGTTTGGTCGACGCCCAGGAAGCGAGGCGGGTGCTCGACCGGCTCTATGGCTACGAGGTCTCTCCCGTCTTGTGGAAGAAGGTTCAGCCGCGGCTGTCGGCGGGTCGCGTCCAGTCGGTTGCGACCCGGATCGTCGTCGAACGGGAGCGGGAACGGATGGCCTTCGTGCCCGCTGACTACTGGACCGTGGAAGTGGAGCTCGAGACGGAGGACGGTGAGGCGAGGCGTTTCCCCGCGCGCGTTGCGACGCTGGACGGCAAGGCGCTCGCGCGTGGGCGGGACTTCGACCGGAACACGGGCAAGCTGAAGACGGCCGCCCGTCTGTTGATGGAGGCCGAGGCCGTGACGCTGGGGCGCGAGTTGCCGGGAACGCGGCCGGTGGTGACGAAGGTCAGGGAACAGCCGTTCACCCGCCGCCCCTACGCGCCCTTCATCACGTCGACGCTGCAGCAGGAGGCCGCCAGGAAACTCCGATTCGCGGCGCAGCGAACGATGAGAGTGGCTCAGGGACTGTACGAGAACGGCTACATCACCTACATGCGTACGGATTCGACCGCGCTCTCCGGCCAGGCGATTGCCGCCGCGCGCCGGCAGATCGTCGAACTCTTCGGGCCCGAGTACGCGCCGGAGAAGCCGCGCTTCTACTCCAGAAGGGCGAACGCCCAGGAGGCGCACGAAGCGATCCGGCCCGCGGGCACGAGCTTCCGTACGCCGAACCAGGTCCGTGGATCCCTGGACCGGGACTCCTTCCGGCTCTATGAGTTGATCTGGAAGCGGACACTGGCGTCCCAGATGAAGGACGCGAAGGGAACGAGCACGACCGTCCTGCTTTCGACCTCCACGCCCTCGATGGCCTCGGTGGGGCTGACCGCCTCCGGCCGCGTGCTCCGCTTCGCCGGCTTCTTGCGGGTCTACGTGGAGAGTCGGGACGATCCGAAGGCTCGCGCGGAGGACGAGGAGCGTTTCCTGCCTGCGCTTCACGAGGGCCAGACGGTCGGCCTTCCGGGCGCCGAACCCAAGGGCCACACGACGCAGCCGCCTGCTCGCTACACCGAGGCCAGCCTGGTACGTGAGATGGAGGAACAGGGAATCGGGCGGCCGTCCACCTACGCCGCGATCCTGCAGACGATTGTCGACCGCGGCTATGTGTGGAAAAAGGGATCGGCCCTGGTGCCGACGTTCCTCGCCTTTGCCGTCACCCGGCTGCTCGAGCAGCACCTGGGGGACCTCGTGGACCTGGACTTCACGGCCCGCATGGAGAGCGACCTGGACGAGATCGCGGACGGCGTCCGGGAGGCGGAGCCCTGGTTGCGCAACTTCTACTACGGTCGGGAGAAGGGACCGGCCAGCGATGAACGGCGGGGTCTTCGGTCCATGGTCGGCGAGGGTGTGGACAGCATCGATGCCCGGGCAGTCTGTTCCCTGCTCCTGGGACAGGACGACGAAGGGCGGGATGTGGTCGTTCGCGTCGGCCGCTACGGCACCTACCTGCAGGCCGGTGATGACGGCCAGCGGGTTTCGATCGGAGACGACGTGCCACCGGACGAGGTCACTCTCGAGAGCGCGGTGGAGCTGCTGCGTGGCGCTTCCGAGCAGGATGGTCCCCTCGGACACCATCCGGAGACGGGCGAACCGATCTACGTCAAGACGGGTCGCTACGGCGACTACGTCCAGCTGGGCGAACCGAGTTCGGGCGCGGCGGGCGGCAAGCGGTCAGCGAAAGCCGCCAAGCCTAAGATGGCCAGCCTGTGGCCGTCCATGGATCGCGCCAGCCTGACCCTGGACGAGGCTGTCCTAGTGCTTTCCTTTCCGCGTGAACTTGGGCGCCATCCGGAGACCGGCGAGCCAGTCACCGTCCAGGATGGACGCTTCGGCCCCTACGTCAGGAGCGGCAAGGAAAGCCGCAGTCTCAAGGGCCACGAGCAGTTGGCGACCGTCACCCTGGAGCAGGCGCTAGGGCTTCTGCGTCAGCCCAAGCGCGGACGCGGCGGCTCCGCGTCGGTGCTTCGCGAGTTGGGCGAACACCCGGAGAGCGGCCTGGAGGTCTCGGTGAGGAAGGGGCGTTTTGGCCCCTACGTGACGGATGGCCAGGTGAACGCATCGGTGCCCAAGGGTCGGGACGCGCAGGAAGTCGATCTGAAGGAGGCGCTCGAGTTGCTGGCGGCACGGGAGGAAAGGCTGAAGGCCCAGGGCAAGGACCCGCGAGCGCCGAAGCGGCGGCCCGGTCGGAAGCGCCGCACCACGAAGAGGAGGTCGCGCTAGGAGGCCATCAGCTAGCGGGCCATCAGTGCGTAGCTGGCACCGTCGTAGCGACGTACCAGCCCGTCGATTTCCAGGCGGGCCAGGGTCGCCAGCACACCGGGGATCGGAAGACTCAGTCTGGATGCGAGTTCTTCGGGCGTCCGAGCGCCGCTGCGCAGCGCCACCAGAAGGCCGTCGACGTCGGAGTCGACGTCATCTTGCCGAGCGGCGTCGGCGCTCTTGGCCCCTTCGGGGGATCGGGCCGAGGCTGCGTCCTGGAGCGTCCGGCGCTCCAGGGCGTCCAGGACGGCGGTCGGCAGGGTCTCGAGCAGCGCATCGGGGTCCAGCGCGGGGATCGCGCCGTCCCGGAGCAGCAGGTGGGCCCCTGCCGATTCGCGTGACAGTACGGAGCCGGGGACAGCATAGACCTCGCGCCCCAGGTCGAGGGCCAGACGGGCGGTGATCAGGGATCCCGAACGGTTGGCGGCGCGGACCACGATCGATGCGTAGCCGAGCGCGGCGATGATTCGATTGCGGATCGGGAAGTGCCAGGGACGCGGTTGCCAGCCGAGGGGGAACTCGCTGATCAGACAACCGCGCCGGGTGATCTCGGCGGCGGTGCGCCGGCTGTTCCGCGGGTAGTCGATGTCCAGGCCGCAACCGAGCACCGCCGCGGTGCGGCCGGTCCCCGCCCGTGCGGAGAGAGCGCCGCGGTGCGCGGCCTGATCGATCCCGCGGGCGAATCCGGAGACGATGATCAGCCCGGCAGCGGCGAGCCTTCTGGCGAACCAGCCCGCGACCTCCAGGCCGTAGGCGTCCGCCTTGCGTGAACCCACGATCGCGATAGCGGGTCCATCCGGGAGATTGCCGCGGACGTAGAGAACAGGCGGCGCGTGCAGTCCGAGGTCGGCCAGCGCGCGTGGATAGTCGGCGTCGACGAGTGTGATGAGCGTGGCTCCGATCTCTGTTGCCCTGGCGGTTTCGGCGCCGACGCTGCCGAGGCATCCGCGGGCGGTACGCAGGGTTTCCCGGACGTTCTTGATCGGCGCCTCCAGGCTTCCGGCTGCCCGCTCTGCGAAGTCACCGCAGGCGAGATCGCCTCCGGCCTGAACTCGTTGAGCGAGCGCGCACACCAGTCCGCGGTGTTCGTGGACCATGTTCAGGGCGATGAGGGCTCTCCGGATCTCATCGCACTGGCTCTCCTGGGGGCCGCTCTCGGGGACCGGTCGTTCTGCCATCGCTGTCTCCCTTGCCCGATCGGGGCGCGTCGCGTGTGCCTGAAATCAGCGTTCAGAGACAGAGACGGATTCCGGGTCCGTGATCTATACTCGATCGGTGACGCGCACCGCTCAATGTCCGCCGCGCGTTCTGCCGCTGATCGTCGCCGTCTTCCTTGTGCTGGCGGGGTCCGGTGCCGCCGAGGCGCAGAAACGCAAGGTGGCTCCCGAGGCGCGCGAGCAGTGGAAGTTCGGCGTCGACATGGCCGACCGCGGTCTCTGGAGCGAGGCCCTGTTCCGGTTCGAACAGGCTCGCCGGATCGAACCGGAACACCCGAAGATCCTGAGCAACATCGCGGTGGCCCACGAGGCCCTGGGTTTGTTCGAGCAGGCACTGAACTACTACCAGCAGGCTCTGAGGCTGGCGCCCCGCGAACGTGACGTTCGTCGCAACTACTCGCGATTCGTCGAGTACTACCAGAACTTCAGGGGCGATCCCGCGGAGGAAGAGTCCGGGACCGACGACACCGCGACGGCGCCGGTCCTGCCGAAGAGCACCACGGGCGCGCCGGCCGCTGAGGGTCGGTGACCGTCTACTGGATGCGCTCCGATGTTCCCGGGACCATGGAACAGTTCTTGCACTCTGACTGTTGGATGGCTGGAGGTGGGACGTGATGGAAGTCGGTCGTAGGGTCTCGGCGGTCGTTGCCCTGGTTGGGCTCCTGGCGGGCCTGACGGGCGTCTTCACGGCCGCACCCGCGACCGCAGAAGGCACGGTGGAAGTGCGGCTCAAGCTGCCGATGAGGGCGCGGATCGACCTGGCCGGGCGCAGCACCCTGCTGCCCGCCCCCTTTCTCGTGGTCAGCCAGGAAGGTGAGGGCCGGATCGAAGGCACGGACATCGACGTGCAGGGGGAGTTCGAGCGCTACCTGAACAAGGTGCTCCGGCGGGAAACGGACCTGCGGATCGTCGAGGCCGGCCGAATCGACTACCCGACCTACGATCTGGACATGCTGTCGCGTGACGAGGACTTCTGGCGCAGTCTGGGAGAACGGACACAGGCGGATCTCATCCTCGCCGGCACGCTGGACTTCGACATCCAGGACCGCTCCGGCTACCGGACAGAGGAGTACACGTCGCCCTTCGATGGCCGCACGATGTATCGCCAGGTGCTCGTCGAACAGACCGGATTCGAGTACGACATCGTCGTCATGGTCTTCGACGGCAAGTCCGGCGAAATGATCTACAACGACAACTTCAAGGACTTCAAGAGCTTCGAAGGCGAGCAGGCGGATCCGCTGCAGGGCATGTTCGAGAACCTGTACGCGCTGGAGGACCGCATTCTCGGCGTCTTCACGCAGAAGGACATCGAAGTAGCGCGCGTGATCTTCACGCCCTAGGGAGGAGCTAGTGCACTCACCAGTACTACGGCCCGCGCGACAGTGGGCCTTTCGCACAGCCGCACTCGCGTGCGCGCTTCTGGTCGGTGCCGGCGCCGGCCTGGAGGCTCAGGGCTTCGGCAAGAACAAGGTCCGCTACGAGGACTTCGACTGGCGCATCTACCACTCGACTCACTTCGACATCTACTACTACTCGGAGAGCGAGAACCAGCTCCAGAAGGTGGCTTCGATGGCCGAGAGCGCCTACGATCAACTGTCCCTCGACCTGGACTACCAGATCCAGGAGCCGACGCCGCTGATCATCTACAACACGCACTCGGACTTCCTCCAGAACAACGTGATGATCAACTTCATCCCGGAGGGAGTCGCCGCCTTCGCCACGTCCGCAAGGTTCCGGATGGTGATGCCGATCGACCTGCCGGACATCGAGCTCTACGAGTTGCTCCTCCACGAGCTGACCCACATCTTCCAGTACCACATCCTGTTTGGAGGCAGCCTCGGACGTGCTCTGACGACCAATCCTCCCCAGTGGTTGATGGAGGGGATGGCGAGCTACTTCGCCAAGGACGAGAGCACCTCGGACCGGATGTACCTTCGGGATGCGGTGGTGAATGACCGTCTGCCGCCGATCACATCGGGTCAGGCCGGCGGTTTCTTCGCCTACCGCTACGGCCACGCCGCGTTCGACTTCATGGAGGAGCGGTGGGGTGCGGACGGCGTGATCGACTTCCTCTTCGAGTTCCGGAACACGATCGGCGCCCGCGTCGGCCGCGCGATCGAGCGCGCCTTCCGGATCGATCCGGAGGACTTCGACCTGGAGTTCCGGCGCTGGCTCCGTAACCAGTACCTGCCCGAGCTGGTCGCGACCGGCGAGCCCAGCGACTTCGGCCGACCGTTCAGGACGCGGCCGCAGGGTAGCCAGGAAACGTCCCCGGTGGCGTCGCCTTCGGGCGATCTCGTGGCCGCGTTCTCGACTTTCCAGGGCGATATCGACATCGTGCTCTTCGATACGCAGGAGCGCGAGCCTGTGCGGAACCTGACCAAGGGGTACACCGCCGAGTTCCGGCACTACGTCGCCCAGATGCTGAGCCTGGGACGCAAGCACGGACGCGACCTCGCTTTCTCGCCAGACGGAAACTCGCTTGCCGCCTTCGTGCGCAAGGAAGATGGCTACTCCCTGGCGATCGTCAACGTGATCGGCGGCGGCGTGCGCCGCGTGATCGACATGGAGATCGAGCAGCAGACGGCGCCCAGCTGGAGTCCGGACGGAAGGAGGGTCGCGTTCGGCGGCAACCAGAACGGCCAGTACGACATCTTCGAGCTCGACCTGGATACCCTCGAGATCCGAAACCTCACAAACGACGAGGTCTTCGACGGCGCGCCGTCCTATTCCCACGACGGAAGATGGCTCGTGTTCTCCTCGGTGCCGGGCGAGACGGCCCAGCTCTTCCGCCTGGATCTCGAGACGAGGGAGCGATCCCGGCTCGGCAGCGACGAGTACCACAACACGGACCCCGTCTTTTCGGGAGACGACCGCAGGGTGTACTTCACGTCGGATCGAACCGGCGCGGAGAACATCTTCGGGCTCGACCTTCAGACCGGCGAGCTGCGTCAGTACACGAATGCGATCACCGGCTGCTTCCAGCCCACCGTGCTGACCAAGGCGGGCAGCGATGACCGGCTGGTGTACACCGGCTTCTGGCAGGGGCGGTTCGACCTCTACGAGACGGACGTCGACGAACCGATCGGCGAGGTCCAGGTCGTCGACGTGAGCACCGGAGGCGATCCGATTCCGCCCATCGAGCTCTTCGAGCCCGATATTCAGGTCTCCATCGACGAGTCGAACAAGGAGGACAAGCGCGGCTGGCGGCTGTTCCTGGAGGACGCCCAGACAGCGATCGGCGTGGACGACAACCAGACCTTCCTGGGGCTGGTCTACCTCCAGTTCTCGGACTTCCTCGGCGACCGGCGCCTGTTCACGACCTTCGCTTCGATCGAGCAATTCTCGCAGTTCAACGTGTCCTATCTGAACCTCTCGAACCGGCTCCAATGGCAGGTGTCGCTGTTCGACGAGCGCCACTTCTACGTCAGCCGTAACTACCGCTACGGGTACTACGAGCGCGGCCGGTCCGCGATCCAGTACACCGGCACCAGATTCTCGATCTCCTACCCGATGAGCTTCTACCGGCGGTTCGAGCTGGGAGTGAGCTACATCCGGCGCAAGCTGGACTTTCAGCAGTACGCGCGCGACAGCGACTACAACCTGCTACTCGACGATTTCGGCCGCCCGATTCCCATCGTCGTTCCGCGCGAGGATGACTATCCGTCGATTGATGCCGCGCTGGTCGGGGACACGACGGTGTTCGGGCCGGCAGGACCGTCGAGCGGCCACCGCTACCGCCTCTCGGCCGAGTACTCCCCGGACCTCGAAACGTCCGGCGCCCTGACCCAGACGTTCCAACTCGACGCGCGCAAGTACTTCCCGCTCACCCGGCGCAGTGTCTTCGCGACCCGGTTGTTCGCCAGCGTGAGAACGGGGAACTTTCCGACACCCGTGTACTTCGGCGGCCTGGACACGGTGCGGGGCGTGGACTTCCGCGACATGGTCGGCGACCACGGTTTCTTCACCAATCTCGAGTTGCGCTTCCCGCTGATCGATTTCTTCGTGACACCCATCTGGACCTTCCAGGGGATCCAGGGGCGGTTCTTCCTCGACATCGCGGGCGCCTACTTCGACGGCATCCAGGATTTCGAGATCTGGGACTCCGAGAACAGCCGGCTGGATGATGCGATCGCCGCCTACGGCTTCGGACTCACGGTGAGGATGCTCGGCGTCGATCTCCACTGGGACTTCGCGACCCAGTGGGACCTGAAGGAGTCGGGCGACAGCCGTACGACGTTCTGGATCGGCCAGCGCTTCTGAAGACCGGCCGGGGCGGGCATCGATCAGCCTGATTGCGGATGCCTGGAGGCCAACTCTCGCTGTTCGGCGACGGCGCCCTGGCGGCCGCCGCGCGAGAGTCAAAGCTCGAATTGAGGCGGCGCCGAGGCGCCAGCGGAGTTGGCCTGCGAGCGGCGGTACTCGGATCAGGAAGCGGAGGCAACGCGACGATCGTGGAGAGCGTCGACGGCTGCCTGCTGCTGGATGCCGGCTTCTCGTGCCGGGAGCTGGAGCGGAGGCTGGAGATGGTCGGCCGTTCCGCGGCCGACGTGGACGCGGTGCTGCTGACCCACGAGCACAATGACCACAGTCGCGGCGCCAGCCGCTTTGCTCGACGCCACCGGGTTCCCGTCTACGGAACCCGCGGCACGTATCGCGACCCCGACTTGGGCGGCCTGGGCAACCTCGCCCGGCCGATGGGGCCCGGCGTTCCGCTCACCATGGCCGGATTCCGGATCGAGGTGTTCCCGGTGTCCCACGACGCGCGGGAGCCGGTCGGGATCGTCGTCGAAAGCGGTGGTGGATATCGCCTGGGGCTGGTGACCGATCTGGGTCGCCGAACCGCGGAAGCCTGGCGGAGTCTCCAGGATCTCGACGTTCTGCTGCTCGAGTCGAATCACGATCTCGACATGCTGCGCACGGGACCATACCCTTGGCGCCTGAAGGAGCGAGTGGCGTCGGCGCGGGGACACCTCAGCAACGAGGAAGCCGCGGCCGGCCTCGACGAGCTCCTGTCGGATCGCTTGTCGTGGGTCGTCCTGTGCCATCTGTCGCAAACCAACAACTCGCCCGCGTTTGCCGCCGCGGCGGTGCAACCGGTTCTCGATCGCCGGTGTTCACGCGCGAAGCTGGTGGTGGCCGAACAGCATCGGCCGGGGCCCTGGTTGGACGTCGGTACGGAAAGTGGATGGCACAGGGGAGGTTGAGTTGACGCCGGACGGAAAGCGCTTCGTGGCGCGGGTGCTGGTCTATCCGCGTGCCGAGGTTCTCGATCCCCAGGGGCGGGCGATCGAAGGCGCGCTCGAGCGAATCGGCTTCGACGGTGTACAGCGCATCCGGGCCGGCAAGAGCTTCGAGGTCGCTCTTCGTGCGGCGAGCAGCACCGAGGCCTCGGAAGCGGTTGACCGCATGTGCCGCCATCTGCTCGCGAACCCCATCGTCGAGGACTACAGCGTGGAGTGGATCCGGGCGTGAAGTGCGGGATCGTCGTCTTCCCCGGCAGCAACTGCGATCACGACGTCTACCACGTGCTCGGGCATGTGCTCGAGCAAGAGACGGTCTTCCTCTGGCACCAGAAGACGTCTCTTGACGGATGCGAGCTGATCGTCCTGCCGGGCGGATTCTCGTACGGCGACTACCTTCGCGCCGGGTCGATGGCGGCGCACTCGCCGATCATGGCCGCCGTGCGGCGGCACGCCGAAGCGGGAGGCCGGGTGCTCGGCATCTGCAACGGCTTCCAGATGCTCCTCGAGGCGGGCCTGCTTCCAGGCGCGATGCGGAGGAATCGCGACCTCCGCTTCCTCAGCGTCGACGTGCACCTGAGGGTCGAGCGCGACGACCTGGTGTACTGCTCGGGATACCGCCGGGGCGAGGTGCTGCGCATGCCCATTGCCCATGCCGAGGGCAACTACGTCGACACCGACGAGGCCCTGGATGATCTGGAACAGAGCGGACAGGTGGTCTTCAGGTACGTGGATTCCGAAGGGAACCTGGCGTCCGGGGCCAACCTGAACGGATCGAAGAGGTCGATCGCCGGCGTATGCAGCGCGGAGGGCAACGTGCTCGGGCTGATGCCCCACCCGGAGCGCTGCGCCGAGGCCCTGCTGGGCAACGGCGACGGTCTCGCACTGCTGACCGGAGCGGTTCGGGTCGGCCGTGGGGCGGAGTTGCCGGCGGCGGTCGGCGGGTAGAGGTCGTGACGGCGCCCAGTTCCCTCGCCGGCGAACCTGTGGTGGATGCAAGGCTTGCGTCGGAGCACGGCCTGACGACAGAGGAATACGGCGGTCTCTGCGATCTTCTGGGACGGGTCCCGACCTACACCGAGCTGGGGATTGCGTCGGCTCTCTACTCGGAACACTGTTCGTACAAGTCGTCGAAGATCCACCTGCGCCGCTTTCCGACCCGGAGTCGCCGGGTTGTTCACGGGCCTGGCGAGAACGCCGGAGTCGTCGAAATCGGTCACGGTTGGGTGGCG
This sequence comes from Acidobacteriota bacterium, assembly GCA_026708285.1. GTDB lineage: Bacteria > Acidobacteriota > Thermoanaerobaculia > Multivoradales > Multivoraceae > Multivorans. The sequence goes on along the minus strand of JAPOVF010000129.1, from coordinate 6,273 downwards.
GCCTTCAAGATGGAGAGCCACAACCACCCGAGCTTTATCGAGCCCTACCAGGGTGCTGCCACGGGTGTCGGCGGCATCCTGCGGGATGTGTTCACGATGGGCGCCCGTCCGATCGCCTGTCTCGATTCCCTGCGCTTCGGGAACATCGACGGCGAGCGCGGCGCTCGCATGCGGCACCTCGTCGACGGGGTCGTGAGGGGGATCGGGGACTACGGCAACTGTGTCGGTATTCCAACGGTCGGCGGCGAGACCGGCTTCCACAGTTCCTACAACGGCAACATCCTGGTCAACGCGTTCGCGCTCGGCGTCTGTCGTCGCGAGCGCATCTTCACGGCTGTCGCTTCGGGCGCCGGGAACCCGATCCTCTATGCCGGAAGCCGGACGGGTCGGGACGGCATTCACGGTGCGACGATGGCTTCGGAGGCCTTCGATAGCGAGAGCGAAGCCAAGCGGCCGACCGTTCAGGTCGGTGATCCGTTCACCGAGAAGGTGCTGCTTGAAGCGAGTCTCGAGGCGATGCGAAGCGGGGTCGTGCTCGGAGTGCAGGACATGGGAGCCGCCGGACTCACCAGCTCCTGCTTCGAGATGGCGGCGCGTGGTAGCGCGGGGGTGGAGCTCGATCTCGACTTGGTGCCGCTGCGTGAAGCGTCCCTGACTCCGTACGAGATCATGCTCTCCGAGTCTCAGGAGCGGATGGTGTTCGTCACCCAGAGAGGGCAGGAAGGGACGGTCGCCTCGATCCTCGCCCGCTGGGGCCTTCAGGCAAGGACGATCGGTCGGGTTACGGAGGACGGTCGAGCCCGTCTGGCGTTCCGCGGCCGGACGGTGGCGGACATGCCGGTCGAGCCGCTGGTGGACGGAGCGCCGGTGTATGACCGGCCTGCCCGGCCTCCGGCCGATCTGGCCCGGCGTCAGGAGGACGTGCGACCCGAGGTGCCCGACGATCCGCTCGGCGCGCTCAAGCGCCTGCTGGGGACTCCCGAGCTTGGGGACAAGGAGTGGATCTTCCGACAGTACGACTCGACCGTGCGCTCGAACACGATCGTCGGCCCGGGCTCGGACGCGGCGGTTCTGCGGCTCAAGGGCACGCCGTCGGCGCTCGCGCTGACTTCGGACGTGAACCCTTCGTACTGCTGGCTCGATCCGCGGCTCGGTGGACGGCAGGCGGTGGCGGAGGCAGTGCGGAACCTGGCGACCGTGGGTGCCGAGCCGGTGGGCATGACGAACTGTCTGAACTTCGGCTCGCCTGAGAATCCCGAGATCGCGTGGCAGCTTCGGGAGTGCATCTCGGGGATGGCCGATGCGTGCCGGGCCTTCGATGTGCCGGTGATCTCGGGCAACGTGTCCCTCTACAACGAGACCGAGGGCGAAGCCGTGCGGCCGACTCCGACGGTGGCGATGGTGGGTGTGATCGACGAGCTGATGGAGATGGGCGTAGAGGGCGAGCTGAACCGCCTGCTTGGTTGCGGCTTCTGGCGCCCCGGGGATCGCGTGTTGCTGCTTGGCAGGAGTGGAGACGAGTTCGGCGGCTCGGCCTACCAGCGACTGCTCTACGGCGTCGAGGCGGGGCGCCCGCCCTCCGTCGATCTCGGGGGGGAGGCGGCCCTCTGCGGCCTGCTGCGCCGGGCGCGGCGGTCGGGTTGGCTGAGCGCCTGTCACGATCTCGCGGAGGGTGGATTGATCGTGGCGCTGGCCGAGTGCGCCATGCCCTGGGGCCTCGGCATGCGGGGATCCTTCGATGGCGGTCCGCTGAGTCTTTTCTCCGAAGGACAGGGAAGGGCGATCGTCACGGCGTCGCCGGCCCGGGTCGAGGAGGTGCTCGCTTCGGCGGAAGCCCTCGGCGTGGCCGCTTCGGACATTGGCGAAGTGGGCGGTGACCGCATCGTGCTCGGTTTTGATGGCGGCGCGGTCGACGGCTCGGTCGACGAGCTGCGGCGTATCTGGACCGAAGCTCTACCCCGGGCCGTCGGCTAACCTAGCTTCATGTGCGGGATCTTCGGTATTGAGGGGGCTCCGGACGCGGCGAACCTCACCTACCTGGGTCTTTATGCGGAGCAGCATCGTGGCCAGGAGAGCGCCGGGATCGTGTCGTGGGATGGGGACCAGCTCCATGCCGAGCGCGGCATGGGGAAGGTCGCCGAGATCTTCGATGCGAACAAACTCTCCGGACTGCCGGGCGAGCGCGCGATTGGCCATACGCGCTACTCGACGGCCGGTTCGAGCGTCATTGCAAACGCTCAGCCGATCGTCGTCATGACCTCGATGGGGCCCCTCGGAATCGTCCACAACGGCAACCTGGTCAGTGCGATGGCCACACGTGGTGAGTTGGAGGCGGCGGGCTCGATCTTCCAGACAACGAGCGACTCCGAGGTCTTCCTCCACCTGATGGCCACCCGTCCTCACGAGGAGATCGTGGAGTCGCTGCTGCGGGTTCTGGGAGAGGTGAGAGGGGCCTACTCGCTCCTGCTCATCAGTCGCCAGGGCCTCATTGCTGCGCGGGACCCCTATGGCTTCAGACCGTTGATCCTGGGGGACCTCGACGGGCAGCCGTGCTTCGCCTCGGAGAGCTGCGCCTTCGACCTGCTCGAGGCGCGGCTTCTTCGCGAACTCGAACGTGGCGAGGTGGTGCTGGCGCGGGGAGATCGAATCGAGAGTTACCGCTTGCCGCCGGTTTCCAGGGCGGCGCGGTGCATCTTCGAGCATGTCTACTTCGCGCGTCCGGACAGCGAGGTGTTCTCGGACACGGTGGCCCAGTCGCGCCTGGAGATGGGGGCTCGTCTGGCCCGGGAATCACCGGTCGAAGCGGATCTGGTCGTGCCGGTGCCGGACAGCGGCCTCTACGGAGCGCTCGGCTACAGCCGGGCCTCCGGAACGCCGATCGAGTTGGGCTTGATCCGGAACCACTACATCGGGCGGACCTTCATCGAGCCTCAGCAGTCCATCCGGCACTTCGGCGTCAAGGTGAAGCTGAATCCGGTCCGGGATCTGATTGCCGGTAGGCGGATCGTGCTGGTGGATGACTCGATCGTGCGCGGCACGACATCACGCAAGATCGTCAACATGGTCCGCGAGGCCGGAGCCTCCCAGGTGCATGTCCGCATCACGTCGCCGCCGACCGCATTCTCGTGCATCTACGGCATCGATACGCCGACGCGCGGCGAACTGATCGCGTCGGATCACTCGCTGGAGGAGATTCGGCGCTTCATCCGGGCTGACAGCCTTGCCTACCTGTCGCTCGAAGGACTGCTGGACTGCGTTTCCGGTCGCCCGGATACGTACTGTACGGCCTGCTGGACGGGTGAGTACCCGGTGCCGGGCGAGGGCTACGACGAGACCCAGGCGGAGCTCTTCCCGCTCCGCCTGGAAGCAGGCTAGTGAAGCAAGCAGACGCCTACCGCGACGCGGGAGTCGATCTGGCGGCCCAGGATCGAGCGCTGGCCGGCATCGGCGAGCTGGTGAAGTCGACATTCACGGAAGGCGTTCTGAGTGGTCTGGGAACTTTCGGCGGCCTGTTCGCCCTGCCGGAATCCCTCCGACGACCGGTGCTGGTAGCTTCGGCGGACGGCGTCGGCACGAAGCTCTCTGTCGCGCGAATGGCCGGCGATTTCGGCACCGTGGGCGGCGACCTCGTGAACCACTGTGTCAACGACATCCTGGTGCAGGGCGCGACTCCCCTGTTCTTCCTCGACTATGTCGGTGCGGGAAAGCTCGAGGGTGAGCCCATGAGGTCCCTGCTCCGAGGCGTTGCGGAGGCCTGCATCGACAACGGTTGCGCCCTTCTCGGGGGGGAGACCGCTGAAATGCCGGGCTTCTACCAGCCCGGCGACTATGAGTTGGTGGGTTTCATCGTCGGCGCCGTGGAGCGCGGGCAGATCCTCGATGGTTCCGCCGTGCGTGCGGGCGATGCATTGATTGGGTTGGCTTCCGCGGGTCTTCACACCAATGGCTTTTCCCTGGCCCGCCGCGCTTTCTTCGACCTGGGCGGTCTCGACCTGGCTGCCCGGCTGCCTCGGTCCGAACGTACCGTGCGGGATGTTCTGCTGGCCCCCCATATCTCGTATCTGCGTCTCCTCGAGCCGCTGCTCGGCGACCCGCGCCTGCACGCCATGGCCCACATCACGGGAGGGGGATTGACGGACAACCTCCCACGCGTTCTTCCCTCGGGCCTGGGCGCTGAGGTGGACGTGGGTGGCTGGCAGGTGCCGGAGGAGTTCACTGCCATCCAGAGACTGGCGGACGTGCAAACGGAGGAAATGTACCGGGTCTTCAACATGGGAGTCGGGATGGTCGTGGTCGTCGCCCCGGACGCCGCCGCCGATCTGATCGCCGAACTCGAGGCGGCCGGGGGGCAGGCCTTCCTTTTGGGTTCAGTGCAGGCCGGAGAGGGCGTTTCGTATGGCGGTTTCGTTCCGTCGGAGCCATGTCGGGGCCCGTCGAGTCCGTCGTGACCGCGTCAAAGACACCGATCGCTGTTCTCATCTCGGGGCGCGGCAGCAATTTCGAGGCGCTCTATCGGGCGACCCGGGAGCAGAGGCTGCCTGCGGAGATCGTTCTCGTCCTGAGCAATGTTCACTCTGCGGCGGGTATTCAGCACGCGCGCTCGTTGGGGCTGCCTACGGCGGTCGTTCCCAGCCGCGGCGCCGACTCGCGAGCCGCTCACGAAGCCCTGGTGAAGGAGGAGATCCAGAGGGCCGGTGCGGAGTGGATCTGCCTGGCCGGCTACATGCGGCTGCTTAGTCCGGAGTTCGTGGCCGCATTCGAGAACCGGATCCTCAACATCCACCCCAGCCTGCTGCCGTCCTTTCCGGGTCTGGATGTCCAGCAGGCGGCTCTCGACCACGGCGTTCGCGTGAGCGGCTGCACGGTGCACCTCGTCGACGCGGGTCTGGACAGCGGTCCGATCGTGGGCCAACGCTCGGTACCGGTGCGAAGCGGTGACGACGCCGCGTCCCTGGCGGCGCGCATCCTCCGGGAGGAACACCAGCTCTATGCCGAAGCACTCCGCCGTCTCATCGTCGAGGAGTGGCGGATCGAGGGGCGGAGAGTCCTCTTCGGTCGGGCCGACGCGGAGAGCAGGGGGGCGCAGCCGGCCTAAGCCCCCGGGGACTTGACAGAGCCGCGGAAGCCGCACTAGAGTTCTCGCTTCGCTCAGCGGAACGCGGACGGCAGTCCACGGCGTGACGCGGGCAGGTCGCAGCGGGCGGCGCTTGGCGCGGCTCGGCCCAAGGGGCGCGCGACCGGCAAGGGCCGGTTCTTTGAAAACTGAATAGAGGAAGTAGTCCGCGTCGATTCCCCGGCGGCCACGGCGGCCGTCGGAGATGACGTCCGACAAGGACGAGACAAGCACTCCGGAACTCGTTTCCGGGGGCGACCAATGCCGAAATGACGGCGCTGGGCTTCCGTGGCTTCGTCACGGATGCCGAGCGCATGCAGGATTCAACTGGAGAGTTTGATCCTGGCTCAGAATGAACGCTGGCGGCGTGCCTGATACATGCAAGTCGAGCGCGAAAGTGGCCTTCGGGCCGCGAGTAGAGCGGCGAACGGGTGAGTAACACGTGGGTAACCTGCCTTGGAGAGGGGAATAACTTGGGGAAACCCGAGCTAATGCCGCATGAGTTCGCCGGACCTTCGGTGCCGGCGAGGAAAGGTGGCCTATTCTTGAAAGCTGCCGCTCCAAGAGGGGCCCGCGTCCGATTAGCTAGTTGGTGGGGTAACGGCTCACCAAGGCGACGATCGGTAGCCGGCCTGAGAGGGTGATCGGCCACACTGGAACTGAGACACGGTCCAGACCGCTACGGTGGGCAGCAGTACGGGATATTGCGCAATGGGCGAAAGCCTGACGCAGCAACGCCGCGTGAAGGATGAAGGCCTTCGGGTTGTAAACTTCTGTCAGGCGGGACGAACGAGCGGCGGTGAATAGCCGCCGTCTCTTGACGGTACCGCCGGAGGAAGCCCCGGCTAACTCCGTGCCAGCAGCCGCGGTAATACGGAGGGGGCAAGCGTTATTCGGAATTATTGGGCGTAAAGGGCGTGTAGGCGGCTTGATAAGCCAAAGGTGAAATCCCTCAGCTCAACTGAGGAACTGCCTTTGGAACTGTCTCGCTAGAGGCCAGGAGAGGGTAGCGGAATTCCCAGTGTAGCGGTGAAATGCGTAGATATTGGGAGGAACACCAGTGGCGAAGGCGGCTACCTGGACTGGTACTGACGCTGAGGCGCGAAAGCGTGGGGAGCAAACAGGATTAGATACCCTGGTAGTCCACGCCGTAAACGATG
>JAPOVF010000303.1 GCA_026708285.1 Acidobacteriota bacterium | reverse complement strand
CCGCCGCCGAGCACGATCAGTTCGGGGTGCAGAGCGACGACGATGTTGGCGGCTGCGATGCCGACGAGGCCCGCGATCCGCTCCAGTTCCTTCGTCACCGCCTCGTCGCCGGCCGTTACCGCCTCACCCATCGTCTCAGCCGACACCTGCCCGGCGTCGCCTCCCGTGAGGTCGAACAGCGCCGGCGCCTGGCCCGAGCGCAGTAGCCGGACGCCGGCGGCGGCGATTGCCGGACCGCTCGCAACGGCCTCCAGGCAGCCACGGTTGCCGCAGCCGCAGAGGGGACCGGTCGGGTCGACGATCTGGTGGCCGAGTTCGCCGGCCGAGCCGAGCGGCCCGAGGCGCAGTCTGCCCTCGACCACGACGCCGCCGCCGATGCCGGTGCCGAGCGCGAACAGCGCCATCGTCGACGTGCCGCGGCCGGCCCCGAACCTGAACTCGCCGAGCGTGGCGGCACGTACGTCGTTCAGGAGATAGACCGGAGCTTCCAGACGCGCACCGAGCAGATCGGCAACCGGCACGTCCCGCCACTGGCCCGGCAGGTTGGGCAGGAACCGCGTGACGCCGCCCTCGAGGTCGACCCATCCGGGACAACCGACGCCGACCGCGGCCGGGCGCCTGCCAACCTCCCGTTCCAGCTCGAGCAGGCCCTCGGCAATCCGGTCAAGCATCGGCTCCCATCCGTCGTAGCCGCCGCCTTCGAGGTTCCGGCGAGCGACCAGGCGGTACTCGCCGGCTTCGACGTCGACAGAGCCCAGAGCGAGCCCGATGTGAGAACCGCCCAGGTCGACGGCGCCGTAGAGTGCCTCAGTCGTCATGGTCCGACCGCGGCATTCTCCCAAAGAGAGGCTGTCTCACAAAGAGAAACGGCGCGCCCAACCAGGTGGACACGCCGCATCGCAAGGCCCTTGCCGTGACAGAGCCGCTACTGGCCGCCGCCGGCGGCGGGCGTCACCGCCGCGGTCGCCTCCTCGACCTCGGTCACGAGGTCCTCGCCCCGATCCTCCGAGTAGTCGATGAAGCCGATCATCATCTCGTCTGTCGTCGGCCCGCCGAACTGGACGGCGCGGGTCGTGTCGAGCTCGAGCACCGTGGCCTCGTTCCGCTCCTCCGTGTTGACGTAGGTCATCAGCACGTCGACGCGGGTTCCGGCCGGAAGGTCCTTCGGCTCCTTGTAGATGTAGTTCGTCTGCCAGTTCCAGTCGTAGGCCGGCACGTTGAGGAGGACCTCCTCGGTGCCGTCGGGGTAGTACGCGGTGTACTTGGCGTCCAGCCCCCGCAGGTGGGAGTGCGGCAGGTAACCGTAGATCGTGGTCGGGTACTCGAAGACCTTGGAGGCACCGATGATCCAGTTCTCGTGGCCCGGCGGGATCTCGAAGTCGCTGTTGCCGACGCCTTCCCACTTCGCGATCCGGTCGATCTTCGCGTCCCTGGGATGGAACTTGAAGGCCATCTGGGAGTTGTCCCAGACACCGGTGCCCTCGCCCGGCTCCTTGTTGTAGTGCATCGAGAAGTAGAGCTGAGTGCCGGGCACCAGCAGACGGCCAGCGCCTTCGGGCAGGTAGAAGGGCTCGGTGCCCGGGGCGATGCCGCCGAGCAGGCCGGAGGCGCCAGGCGTCTCGGTCTCCGCGGCGATCCGCGAACCGACCACATGGTGGACCACGTCGCTGCCGGGCCGGAACTCGATCGCCTTGATCCAGCGCGGCTCGGGGAGCATCTCCTCGGTGATCAGTTCGGCCTTCAGGCTGATGTTCACGTCCTTCACGTCGTCGTCGACCCAGAACGGCTCGGCCAGGTCGAGCACGAGGTCCGGCTCACCGATCAGCCAGCCCGTTGGCCACTCGATGGGCTCGGGGGCGTTCGCGGGGTCGCCGCGGCGGGCACCCGTCTTCGCCCAGGTCAGGATCGCGTCGACCTCCTCCGCGCTCAGAATCCGCTCGTTCGTGAACTGCCCGTGCGTCTCGTCGCTGGCAAACCAGGGCGGCATCCGCTTCGCTTCCACCTGGCGCGCGATGCTGCGGGCCCAGGGACGGGTTTCCTCGTAGGTGGTCAAAGCCATCGGCGCCTTCATGCCGCCGTAGGCCACGCCCTCGGGGCGGTGACAGCCCTGGCAGGAGCGCTGCAGGATCGGCTCGACATCCTCGTGGAAGGTGATCTCGTCCGGGCGATCGACCTCGTTGGGGCCGGCGGCCAGAACCGGCGCGGCGGCAACGAGGAGCATGGCGGTGAGAGCGCAGAGGCGGGAACGGCGTGACATCACGGGCTTCCTCCCAGGGATTCTGGTTGCGGTTGACTGGTCGGACCCTACCACACTGAGTGACGACTCAGCTATTGCCCCGCGCCCTCAGCCGGCAGCACGGTCTCCAGCCGGTCGATCGCATGAACGGGGGCGCTCTCGCCCTTCATCAAGGGCGCGATCGCCCGCAGCACCAAACGCTGGCGCGCCAGCCGGTTCCGGCCGGCGAAGGCGGCGGATTCCACGCGCAGGCTGAAGTGGTTGCCCTCGCCCGTCACCTCGATCACGGCGCCCGGCAGCGCCTCCGCCACCGCCTCCCGCACACGCTCGGCCGTCTCGTGGGTCGTCGGCTGGCCGGCAATCTCCATACGCGGCGCTGGGCGATCCGAACCGCGGTCGATCAGCCGGCTACGCGGGCGGCCGGAATGTCGACGTCGAGGCGCTGGCCGTGCTCGCTGTCGACCACCGTGATCGAGGCGCCCTGGGCACGAGCCGCCGAGTCCCGATCGAGCAGGAAGAAGAGATCCCCCACCGGCACCCGGATCTCCGCTCCCGTCGCCGGGCCGAAACCGAGGAAAGGCTGGAACTTCGCGTCGATGCCGAAGTGGAGTTCCGCCCGCTGCTGCTGCTGGGCGTTGCGGAGGATCTGCTCCGCGTCCGGGCTGATCGAGATCGCGATGTCGTCGCCCGAGAGTTCCGGACGCTCCATGCCCAAAGCGTCGTGAAGCTCGCCGCTGTCGTACATCTCCTTGACGATGTCGCAGCCACCCATGAACTCGCCGCCGATGTAGAGCTGGGGGATCGTCGGCCAGTCGGAGAACTCCTTGACCCCTTCGCGGACCTCGGAGTCCGACAGCACGTCGAAGGTCTGGTACTCGGGAAGCAGGCGGTTCAGCACCTGGATGACCTGGGCCGAAAAACCGCACTGAGGCGCGGCGGGATTGCCCTTCATGAACAGGACGGTCGAACCTGAATCGACGATGCCCTGGATGCGGGACTGGAGTTCGGGAGAAATCGACATGGCGGTAGACCTCGGTGCAAGCGGAACGGGCCCCTCGGCGGAGCCGCCACAGCCTACCAGTCGAGTCGCGGCGTCCGCGCCGCGCTGAGGCACAGGAACCAGGGCTTCCATGTAAGCCTGGGAGGTATCCGCAGCGAACCGCTACGGCCGGAGTCCGATCGCTACTGGTTCTCCGTCTCCTCCCCGAAGGCCGTGCTCTTGTACTCGCCCTCCTC
>JAPOVF010000183.1 GCA_026708285.1 Acidobacteriota bacterium | reverse complement strand
TGGCGACGCCGAAGACCACGATCCCCGCCAGGGCCAGCAGCCCCCAGTGAAGGTAGCGGCGGGCGTAGCGGAGGTAGAAGCCGACCAACTCCATGGGGGGGCAGCATACTGCGGGTGCGGTCGCCGCTTCGCGGCGGCGTGTCTCTGGCCGCCTCCGGCGGCTAGCGGACCAGAAGGTCCGCGCACCCAGAGAACCGCAACGATGTGGCCGAGTTCTCTACATGCGGATGACATGGCGTCACTGCGGGCAATGGGCTTGCAGTAGAGACCCCCCACCGGGCAAGGCCGTGCTCTGGGTGCGCGGACCTTCTGGTCCGCTTGGGGCGGAGCGGCGCAGCCGCGCAGCCCCAGAACACAGCCGCCGGCCAACGGCCGGCGACCTTCCGCCGCTGCCGTCGCGGTCGCCGCTTCGCGGCGGCGGGTTTCTGGCCGCCTCCGGCGGCAGCGGACCAGAAGGTCCGCGCACCCAGAGAACCGCACCGGTGTGGCTGGCTTCTCTACATGCGGATGACATGGCGTCACTGCGGGCAATGGGCTTGCAGTAGAGAGTTCCCAACCGGGCAAGGCCGTGCTCTGGGTGCGCGGACCTTCTGGTCCGCTTGGGGCGGAGCCGCGAAGCGGCACAGCCCCAGGAATGCTGCCGCCGGCCGAGGGCCGGCGACCTTTCACCACCAACCCCCCAAAACGCGCCAGAATGTCCCCGATGACGGAGTCACCAGCAGCCCGGGCCGCGTTCCTGCGCGAGGAGCTCCAGCGCCACGAGCGCCTGTACTACCAGGACGCGAAGCCCGAGATCAGCGACCGCGAGTTCGACCGCCAGATGGCGGAGCTGCAGGCGATCGAGGAGGCGCATCCGGAACTCCGCGCTAACGACAGCCCGACCCAGCGGGTCGGCGGCGAGCCCACGGAGGGCTTCGAGCAGGTGGAGCACACGCCGCCGATGCTCTCGCTCGACAACACCTACGACCACGACGAACTCGAGGAGTGGTTCGGCCGGCTGACGCGTCTGCTTCCCGACACCGAGTTCGAGTTCATCTGCGAGCTCAAGGTCGACGGCGTCTCGCTGTCCCTGCTCTACGAGGAAGGCGTGCTGACGCAGGCCGCGACCCGGGGCAACGGTCGGGTCGGAGACTTGGTGACGGCGAATGCGCGGACGATCCGCTCCCTGCCGCTGCGCCTGCCAGCGGCGGTGCCCGCCCGGCTGCTGGTGCGGGCCGAGACCTACATGCGCCGGAGTGCGTTCGCCGCTCTGAACGAGGAGCGAGCCGCGGCCGACCAGGAGCTGTACGCGAATCCCCGCAACACGACCGCCGGCACCGTGCGCCTGCTCGACAGCCGGGACGTCGCGCGGAGGCGGCTCGACGTGGCCTGCTACGAGTGGGTTCAACCCGCCGGCGACAGTGGTGAACGGCGCCCATCGCATGGCGAGAGCCTCGCTGCCCTGGCCGATCTCGGTCTGCCGGTCAGCGATTCATGGCGCCGCTGCAAGGGCATCGACGAGGTCGTCGCCTACTGCGACGAGTGGCAGGAGAAGCGCGGCGACCTCGACTTCGAGATCGACGGCGTGGTCGTCAAGGTGGACGACCCGGAGCTCCGCGACCGCCTCGGCGCCACCGCCAAGGCGCCGCGCTGGGCGGTGGCGTTCAAGTTCGAAGCCGAGCAGGCCGAGACGGTGGTGCGGGCGATCAACGCCCAGGTCGGCCGCACCGGCGCGGTGACTCCGGTCGCCGAACTCGAGCCGGTGCTGGTCGCCGGCACGACGGTCAAGCGCGCGACGCTCCACAACTACGAGGATCTGGCGCGCAAGGACGTCCGGGTGGGCGACGCGGTCGTGATCGAGAAGGGCGGCGACATCATCCCCAAGGTGGTGTCGGTGTTCGTGGACCGGCGGGACCGCGAGTCGCAGCCCTTCGAGCCGCCCACGGAGTGCCCGGTCTGCGACGAGAAGCTGTACCAGCCGGAGGAGGAGGCGCTGCTTCGCTGCGTCAACGCCGCCTGCCCGGCGGTCGTGCGCGAGGCGATCCGCCACTTCGCCTCGCGCAACGCGATGGACATCGAGGGCATGGGCGACTGGCTGGTCGGGGAACTCGTCGGCGGCGGCCTGGTGAACGACCCCGCGGACCTCTACGGCCTGACGGTGGACCAGCTCGCCGACCTCAGGAAGACGAACGACGCCCGGCTGGGCGAGAAGGCGGCGGCGCGGACCGTCGCCAGCCTGACGGAGTCGAAGAAGGAGCGCTCCCTCAGCCGCCTGATCTACGCGCTGGGCATCCGCTTCGTCGGCGACAGCACGGCATCGCTCCTCGCCCGCCGCTTCCGGACCGTCGACGGCCTGGCCGAAGCGTCGACCGAGGAGCTGGAGGAGGTCGACGAGATCGGCGCGCGCATCGCGGAGTCGGTCCGCGCGTTCTTCGACTCCGAACGGAACCAGGACCTGCTCCGCCGCCTGAAGGAAGCCGGCCTCGAGTTCGAGGAGGAGGCGGCAGCGGACGAAGGCGCCGACCAGCCACTGGAAGACAAGGTCTTCGTCCTGACCGGCTCGCTCGAAGGCATGACCCGCAACGAGGCCGGCGCCCGGATCAAGGCCCTCGGAGGCAAGGTGACCGGTTCGGTGAGCGGTCGAACGGACTTTCTCGTCGCCGGCGAGAACGCCGGCTCGAAGCTGCGGAAGGCGGAGCAGTTGGGGGTGGAGGTGCTGGACCAGGCCGGGCTCGAGGAGCTGCTGGCCGGCCTTTAGTTCGGCGATTCGCGCACGCCGCTTCGCATGGCGGTCGCCGGCCGTTGGCCGGCGGCGTGTTTCCTTGGGGCTGCGCCGCTCCGCGGCTCCGCCCCCGAGCGGACCAGAAGGTCCGCGCACCCAGAGAACGACACCGGTGTGGCGGAGTTCTCTACATGCGGATCACATGGCGTCACTGCGAGCGATGGGCTTGCAGTAGAGAGTCTCCCCCCGGGCAAGGCCGTGCTCTGGGTGCGCGGACCTTCTGGTCCGCTTGCCGCCGAAGGCGGCTAGAAACGCGCCGCCGCGAAGCGGCGACCGCAACCGATCGCTTGAGCGAGCCGACCTCGGCTAGCTCTAGCTCAGAAAGCGAACAGCAGCCAGCAGCGTCTCCTCCGGGCGGCCCTCGAACACCGCCCGCCATCCGATCAGGTCTGGGCGGCCACCGAACAGGACGATCGTCTGGCCGTCCCGTTCAGCGCCCGGCCGCAGGCCCGCGTCAACACGCCAACCTCCGGCCGTACCCGGCCCCAGCGCGGCAGATCGCGCCTTGAAACCCGAAGACCCCGCCGAGCGCAGGCGCCGTGCCTCTTCCCTGCATGCAGAGTACGACCTGGCGTCGCCGGTCAGGGTTTCCGCAGGCAACTCGGCACTGGCCAGGTGTTCCGACCCAATGTCGACTGCCCAAAGCGACCTGCGTATGTAGGACAACTCTTCGGGATCGCGAATGTCCTCGTGTCGAAGAAACTCGGCCCAC
>JAPOVF010000116.1 GCA_026708285.1 Acidobacteriota bacterium | reverse complement strand
CATCGGCGCCACCGCCGCCTTCGTCCTCCCGGACGGCAGCGAAGGCGTCGCCGCCACCGGCTACGCCGATCCCGACAACGACCTGCCGATGCGCCCCGAGAACCGCATGCCGGCCGGCAGCATCGGCAAGACGATCGCCGCCACCACCGCGCTCAGCATGGTGAACGAGGGACTTCTCGGCCTCGACGACCTGGCCTCGCGCTGGCTCGGCGACGAACCGTGGTGGACCCGCCTCCCCAACCACGAGACGATGACCCTCCGGCACCTGCTCAGCCACTCGAGCGGACTGACCGATCACGTCTACGACGAAGCCTGGCGGCGCGAGGCCCGGTCGCGGCGCGGCCCGGCCGGCGACCCCGACGCCTGGTTCGAGCCGCGGGAGCTGGTCCAGTACGTCCTGGACAGGGAGCCCCTGTTCCCGGCCGGCGAGGGCTACGCCTACACCGACACCGGCTTCCTCGTCGCGGGTCTGATCATGGAGGCGGCCTCCGGCGGCGCGTACTACGACGAGGCCAGGCGTCGCGTCCTGGATCGTCACGACCTGCCGCGCACGGTGGAGCAGATCGGCCGCACGTTCCCCGATCTAGCCCCCGGCCACGTCGGTGAAGACAACCCGTTCTCGCTTCCGGCCAGGACCGCCGAGGGCGACGTGATGGCCTTCAGCCCGCAAACCGAGTGGACCGGCGGCGACTACGTCTCCAACTCACGCGACCTGGCCCGCTGGGCCAAGATCCTCTACGAGGAGCGCGCCCTCGACGGACCGTACCTGGAGGAGATGCTGAACTCCGGCTACCGCGGCGAAGACGCCGGCGCCACGTACGGCCTCGGCGTCTACCTGGCCGACAGCCCGCACGGCGAGCTCATCGGCCACGGCGGCTGGTTCCCCGGCTGGCGCTCCACGATGTACTACCACCGGGACGCACGGCTGGCCGTCGCCGTCCAGTTCAATCAGAACGAACTCGACTTTCGTAACCAGGTCCGCGACGCGCTGCTGGCGCTCCTCCTCGAACGGCGTTGACCCGCGCGGCGCCGGCGCGTGGACTGGCTTCGCTATCGTGGCGAGCCGTGCACGGAGCCTGTTCCGCCTCGACCGGCTCACGGACTCGCGTCGCCGCCGCGGGTCCGGTCGCGATGGCGCTTCTCGGGGCCCTTGGGTTCCTGGGCACCGCCGTGCTTCTGGCCCAGGAAGGCCCGACTCACGCGATCGCCTACTTCGGCGAACCGAAGTACGCCGCGGACGTTCCCCACTTCGATTACGTCAACCCGGATGCGCCCAAGGGCGGCGAAGTGCGGCTCTTTCTCCCGGGCACGTTCAACAACCTGCACCCGTACTCGGACAAGGGACGGCCCGAGCTCTTCAACTGGTGGCGGCGCTCGACGATCACCCTCGATCGGCTGATGATGCAGTCCGAGGACGAACTCTCGACCCTCTACTGCCTGCTGTGCGAGGCGGTCGAGATCGCGGAGGACTACAGTTGGGTCGCGTTCACCCTCCGGCCCGAGGCGCGATGGCATGACGGCGTGCCGGTCACGGTCGACGATGTCGTGTGGACCTTCGAGACGCTCAAGACGGACGGCACGGTCAGCTTCAAGGCCACCTGGCGCCACGTGGAGGGCATCGAGGCGTTGGGGGAGCGCTCGTTTCGCTTTCTCATCGCCGCCGACAGGAGAAACCGCAGATCGGTGATGGAGGCGGCCGCCTTCTTCCCGATGCCGAAGCACTACTGGCAGGACCGGGACTTCACGGCGACCACCATGGAGCCGCCGCTCGGCAACGGCGCCTACCGCATCGGCGAGGTCGACACCGGCCGGCGGATCGTCTTCGAGCGCGTCCCCGACTACTGGGCGAAGGACCTGAACTTCAAGCGCGGGTACCACAACTTCGATCGCTTCGGCGTCCTCTACTTCCGTGACATCAAGGCGGGCATCCAGGCGCTCAAGGCCCGCGTGGTCGACTACTACCGCGATCAGGACGAACGTGAGTTCGCCACCGCCTACGACTTCCCCGAGGTCGACATGGGGCTCTTCAACAAGGAGACCTACCGGATGGCGGAGACCTACGGGATGCACTGGTCGGTCGTCTTCAACACCCGCCTGCCGCTGTTCGCGGACATCCGCGTCCGCGAGGCGCTGACCCTCGCCTACAACTTCGACTGGGGCAACCGCGCGCTCCAGTACGGCGCCCTGCGGCGCAACAGCACGTTCTTCCTGGGTTCGGGGATGGCGTCGCGCGGTCTGCCGTCGCCCGAAGAGCTGGCGCTGCTCGAGCCGCTGCGCGAACACGTCCCCGAGCGCGTGTTCACGCAGGAGTTCGCCCTGCCCGAAACCGACGGCTACGGCCGCAACCGGGAGGCGCTCCTGCGTGCCGGGGAGCTGCTCGACGAGGCCGGCTGGGTCGTGAGCGACTTGCGGCGCGTCAACGCGGCGACGGGAGAGCGGCTCCGGTTCGAGATCATGGTCCAGTTGAGGGAGCACGAGCGCATGCTCGTGCCGTACGTGGAGAACCTGAAACGGCTCGGCATCCAGGCGACGGTCCGCCGCGTCGAGGCGAACATCCACACGAATCGGGCGCGGCGCTACGAGTTCGACATGACGATGCAGAAGATCTACACGCACCGAGTCCCGCGGCCGACGCTCATGCGCAACCTCCTGCAGTCGGACGGCGCCGAGCTACCGAACCTGCTGAACTACGCGGGGATCGACAGTCCGGCAGTGGACGCCCTGGTGGAGAAGGTGATCGCGGCCGAGACGGAAGAGGAGATGAACATCGCCGGCCGGGCGCTCGACCGGGTGCTCCTGTGGAGCTTCTACGTCATCCCCGAAGGCGCCCCGAAGGGCCGGCATCTCCTGTACTGGGACCGCTTCGGCCATCCTCCGCTCGGGCGCGAGCACATGAACTGGACCGGCTTCCCGCACCTCTGGTGGTTCGACGCGGAGAAGAGCGCCCGGGTCGACGCGGCGCTGGGCGAGACCCGCTAGGGCCTGCGTCGTCAACGCCGCCGGACGCCCCGCATGCTCCTCTACGTCCTGCGCCGCATCCTCCTCATGGTGCCGACGCTGGTCGGCGTCCTGCTGATCAACTTCGTCATCATCCAGGCGGCGCCCGGCGGACCGGTGGACCAGGCGATCGCCCGCCTGCAGGGAACCGGCCTCGACGCCGGAGTCGGGCTCCTGGGCGGCGGCTCGGGCGCGACCCTGGAGACCGAGCTCACCGCCACCGGCGGCATCGACCCGGCGCTGATCGAGGAGCTCGAGCGCCAGTTCGGCTTCGACAGGCCGGCGCACGTCCGTTTCTTCATCATGCTGCGCGACTACCTGCGCTTCGACCTGGGCGAGAGCTTCTACCAGGATGTGCCGGTCATCGACCTCGTCCTGGACCGGCTTCCCGTGTCGATGTCGCTGGGCCTCTGGACCCTGCTTATCGTCTACTCGGTGTCGATTCCGCTCGGCATCCGCAAGGCGACCGCCGACGGT
>JAPOVF010000397.1 GCA_026708285.1 Acidobacteriota bacterium | reverse complement strand
GGAAGCGTGCGGGTCCTCGCAGATGATGTGGACGTGCTCGAAGGTCAGCGACATCTGGCAGCTTGGGCGGATTGGCAGCGCGGGGAGGTGTTCGCCGGAGCCTATCTTCGCGGGACCTTGGCTAGCTTCCGCCAAGGAGCGGCCACAGGCCTTCGCCGCCAGCTTCGACCGCCATCGAGC
This sequence comes from Acidobacteriota bacterium, assembly GCA_026708285.1. Taxonomy (GTDB): domain Bacteria; phylum Acidobacteriota; class Thermoanaerobaculia; order Multivoradales; family Multivoraceae; genus Multivorans. Next base: position 3,295 of record JAPOVF010000397.1, on the reverse strand, counting down.
CGACCTTCCGTTGCCAGTAGCCCTCGTCGCCGTCCACGTCCCGCCAGGCCCACAGTCGGCGAGTGAAACGGTGTAGATCGTGCTCGCGCGTGTAGCCGATCGCGCCGTGGAGCTGGTGCGCAATGCGGGTGACTTCGTGGCAAGCCTCGCTCGCGCGGGCTTTGGCGCAGGCGACCATGAAATCAGCGTGACCAGCCTCGTCGTCAAGCGCCGCTTCGACCGCCGCGATCGCCGAGTCGGCCGCCACGCCGACGACCGCCACCTGGCTCGCCATCACCGCGACCATCTGCTGAACCGCCTGGAAGCGCGCCAGGGGGCGTCCAAACTGGATCCGGCCCTGTACGTGTTGGATGGTCAGATCGAGAATGCGTTCCATCGCGCCGGCAATCATGGCGCTGCGCGCGGCCGCGACGAGGGTCAGCGCCGGCAGGGCTGCAGCCGCCTCACCCGATTGGCGGTCCGGAATCGCCGGCCGTTCGAGGATCCGGCCTGTCGGTTCGCCGGCACTGTTCGTACCGCACTCGAAGTCCACCTCGCCGACAGCGATCCAGCCAAGGCTCTGACCGTTGTCGGCCACAACAACCGCCCCAATCCGCTCAGGCCACAACACGGACGCCGGACCCGTACCGACAGCGACACCCAGCGGCCCGGACGGCGCTGAGACCCCCGCATCGGCAAGCAGCCGCCGGGCGATCATCGTTTCAACCAGAGGCATCGGCAGCGCGAACGCTCCCGCTGCGCGGACCACCGCCATCGCGTCGCCGAAGTCGGCTCCGGCGCCACCGTCCTCTTCGGGCAGGAGCATGTCGACCAGGCCGTTCTCCTCGATCGCCTGCCAGTGGCTCTCCGGGAAGCGGCCTTCCTCGACCGCCTCGAAAACCTCGTCCTCCGACGCCTCCTCGAACAGGCGCACGGCCGTATCCAGGAGGAGCTGCCTCATCTCGCTCATCGGAGTCTCAATCCCCGTGCGACGATGCCGCGGAGGATCTCCGTCGCGCCGCCCTGGATCGTGTACGACGGCGCTGCGAGGACCACCTGGTGCAGGATGTCGACGAGAGTGCTGTCCGAGAGTCCTTCGTCGGCCACGACACGGCGGACGATCTCCGGCACTTTCTGCTGGAAGTTCGTGCCCAGGTCCTTGACCAGGGCCGACTCCACGTTCGGCGTCTCCCCGGCCTCGAGCGCCGCGGCAACCGAAACCGAGGCGGCGCGCAGCGCCCAGAGCCGGCTGACGAGCAGCCCGACCTCGCGCCGCGCCGCCAGCGACGCGCGCCCATCCAGCGCATCGACCAGTGCGCGCAGCAGATGGAAGTTCGTCAGGAAGCGCTCCGGACCGCTCCGTTCATAGGCCAGCTCCGACGTCACCTGCGCCCAACCATCGCCGGAGTTCCCGAGCAGGCAGTCGTCCGGCACGAACGTGTCCTCGAAGAAGACCTCGTTGAAGTCGTGGCGACCCGGGAGGTCGATGATCGGCCGCACCGTGATCCCGTCCGAGTTCTTCAGATCGATGATGACCTGGCTCATGCCGGCGTGCCGCTTGTCCGACTTCGGTTCCGTGCGCACCAGGGCGACGCAGTACTCGGCCTCGTGCGCGTAGGAGGTCCAGATCTTCGAGCCGTTGAGACGCCAGCCGCCGTCCGTGCGCTCGGCCCGGGTGCGGATCGAGGCCAGGTCGGAACCGGAGTCGGGCTCGCTCATGCCGACCGCGAACGAGAGCTCGCCGCGGGCGATCGGCGGCAGGAAGCGCTGCTTCTGCTCCTCGGTGCCGTAGCGCAGGATGCTCGGGCCGATCTGGCGGTCGGCGAACCAGTGGAAGGCGGTCGGCGCACAGGCCGCCAGCAGTTCCTCGGTCACGACGTAGCGCTCCAGGTAGCTCCGCTCCGAGCCGCCGTACTCGCGCGGCCAGGTCATGCCGATGAAGCCTGCGTCGCCGAGCGCGCGGCTGAGCGCCGGGTTGCGGCCCCACCAGGAGAGTCCGTCCGCTAACCAGACGCCCTCGGCGCGCGTTTCTTCGAGTAGCACCCGAACCTCGGACCGGAGGTGCTCGGCCGCTTCCGGCAGGGCCGCGGGTAAGAAGCGGAGATGGACCGTGGGGGCCTTCACAGAGGGACGGCAGAGTAACAGCGACGTCCGTACGACTAGGGAATAGGATGCCAGCGATGACACAGACCAGGAAACGAAGCCGCTTCCTCTCCTTCCTGAAATGGACCGGCATCTCCGTGGCCGCGCTCGCCGGCCTGGCGCTGGTGCTGAACCTGACGACCGGGATGCACCTTCAGATCTCGGGCGGTCTGATGCCGCAACTCGATTTTCACCACGAGGGCCGCCACTATCGCGCGATCGAGACGCACCGGGACCGGGCCGACGCGCCTGCCCTTGCCCAGGCCGCCGAGCCGGAGCCGGTCGCCGCGACTCCGTCATCCGGCTCCTGGCCCTACTACCGCGGCCTCCACATGGACGGCCGCTATCCCCAGCCGATCAACACGGCCTGGCCGAACGAAGGCCCGCCCGAACTCTGGCGCATCCCGGTCGGCGGCGGCTACGCATCCTTCGTGGTCGGAGACGGCCTCGCCTACACGATCGAGCAGCGGCGGGAACAGGAAGTGGTCGCCGCCTACGACCTGCAGACCGGCGTGGAACGCTGGAACGCGAGTTGGGACGCCCGTTTCGAGGAGAGCATGGGCGGCGACGGCCCACGCGCCACGCCGGCCCTGTATGAGGGCACCCTGGTCGCACTCGGCGCCACCGGCGAACTCCAGGCGCTCGACGCCGCGAGCGGAGCTTCGATCTGGCGCACGAACGTTCTCGAGGACTCGGGCGCGGCGAACCTGACCTGGGGAATGGCGGCCTCCCCGGCGATTCTGGACGGAGCGGTCCTCACCGCGCCTGGCGGCCCGAACGGAGCCGTGATCGCCTACGAGCTGGAGACCGGGGCGATTCGCTGGCGGGCGCTCGACGCCCAGGGCGCCTATACCGCGCCGACGGTCTTCACGCTGGACGGCCTTTCCCAGATCGTCCTGATTGGCGCCGATCAGGTCGTCGGGCTAGCCACGGACGGCAGCGGAACGTACTGGAGCAGGCCCTGGGCAACGATGAACGGCATCAACGCCGCGCAGCCGCTCCAGGTGGCGCCGAACCGCATCTTCGTGTCGTCCGGCTACGGCCACGGCGCCGCGGTGCTCGAAGTCGACGCGGACCTCGAAGGGAACACCGCGTCGGTCAGCGAGATCTGGTTCAACAACCGGATGAAGAACACCTTCTCGACCTCCGTGTTCCACGACGGCTACGTCTACGG
>JAPOVF010000375.1:25814-40738 GCA_026708285.1 Acidobacteriota bacterium | reverse complement strand
GTACTGCCCGACATCAACCGGGTACGCGCCAGCGCGGCAAGCGGCGCCATGCGGCCGGCCGGAACCGTGGCCTCCAGGACCACGACCTCCTCGAAGCGAGCCCGCTCCGGAACGCGGAAACGCTCCTGGTTGTCGCGGTAGAACCGTCGCAGGTCTTCATCTTCGAGCACCACCCGGGGCGCGACTTCGCGGCCGCGGACGACGTTGCCCCGCAACTGCTTCCTGATCTGCTCCCGGAAGTCCTCCTCCCGCATGCCCTGCTGCGCCAGCGCCTGTCGGAACTGCTCCTCGTTCTGGACTCCGATTCGCTCCCTCGTGGCGCGCATCTGGTCTTCGACCTGGCTCTCCTCGACCACCACCGACAACTGGTCGGCTCGCGACTGAATGAGAAGTTCCTCGAACAGGAACTTCATCACGACGCGGCCGGCATCGGCGATCAGCTCCCGCCGCTCCTGCTCCGTGAGCCCGAGCGCGCCCCGAACCTGGTCGATCTGTCCGTCGACCGCCCGCTGGTAGTCGTAGAGAGTCGCGATGCGGTCGTTGACCCGCAGCACGACGCGGTTCTCCGAACCAGGCGAGGACTGCCCCGCCAGCGGGAGAGCCGCCATCGCCAGCAGCGTCAACAGTGCGCCGACGGTACGGAGCCCGCCAAACCGGGAAGCGCCGGGCACGGTGACAGGGCTCTGTCGAGTCATTCTTCCTACCTCATTCCGGGGCAGCCGGATCCGCGAAGACGCCGCGGTACTCGAAAGGCAACCGCTCCACCGCGACGCGAAGATTGTACTCCTGCCGGGCCTCGGCAGCGGCGGCCCGCACGAGCTCTTCGCTCTGTGCCTCCTCCAGTAGTGTCCTGACCCTCGGCGTCGCCTCCGCGAGCGTCAGCGTTTCCTCCGGCAGTACGCGCTCGACCTCGAAGATGCGAAAGCCGTAGTCGGCCTCGAGCAACTCGCTCCACTCTCCCTCACCGAGTTCGAAGACGACATCGGCGAGCGCAGGGGGAAGATCCTCCCGCGACAGCTCGCCCTGAAGACCGCCGAGAGACGCGCTGGGACCGATGGAGCGGAGACGCGCCAGTTCGCCGAAGCCGACGCCCGCCTCGAGTTCCGCCAGGGCGAGTTCGGCGGCGGCCCGATCCTGGACGAGGATCTGACGCAGGCGCACCCGGGGCGGCCGGGCGAAGTCGCTCTGATGCTCCTGGTAGTAGCGCTCGATCTCCGACTGCGACACGACCACCGGAGACGCCTGGAGCAGCCGCATCGCCGCCTCCTGGGCCGTCGCCTGCCCGTCCACGAGCCCCCGGTCCCGGGCGAGCCGCACGAGGAGCTGGTCGTCCACGAAGCGTTCGAAGAGCCTGGAGAGCACCGCGCTGCCGAACCGGGAGACGTCCCCACCGAGGGACTCCTCCACGTAGGCCCGAAAGTCCTCGTAGCGAAAGTCCCGGTCACCGATTCGCACCACGACTCCCTCGGGCAGCTCGCCGCCGCCGCAGCCCAGCGAGAACGCGACCAGGAGACCGGCGCAGAGTCCCATGGAACCGGCCGCGCCAAAGCGGAGCCGGCCTGACGGCCGGCGCGTTCCCCTGCCCGCCTTCGGCGGAAGCCGGCGGGGACGCCGGCGCACCCAGTAAGCGGCCAGTTCCATGCGCGAGTCCCACTGGCCAGTCAATGGACCGTCTCCGAGGCGGCAAGGCCGGGCAGCGGCTCACCCGACAGCAACTGCAGTAGCTGCAGCGTGACCTCGAGCGCCTGCGGACCCGGTATCCCGCCAAGCGTCAGAACGCCGTCCGGCGTGAAGCCGGCTCCCTCCCGCTCGGACACGAAGCGGATCAGTCCGTCGACATCCACCTTCGCGTCGCGACGCAGTCGGATCGTCAGACACTCCTTCCGGTGCGCGATCGACTGGACACCCAGGGACTCCGCGACCCGTTTCAGTTCCGCGGCGCGAACCAGGGCGTGGACCGCCTCGGGCGGTGGTCCGAAACGGTCGCGAAGCTCGGCAAGCAGCGTGTCCGGCTCCTCGTCAGCGTCCGCCAGACGCCGGTAGATCTCGAGCCGCAGGGAGATCTCGCCGATGTAGTCCTCCGGAATCGACATGGTCGTGGGCAGGCTGATCGACGCCGAGGGTGTCTCCGCAGGCGCTTCGCCCCTGAGTTCCGCGATCGTCTGTTCCAGCATCTTCATGTAGGTCTCGATTCCCACTTCCGCGATGTGGCCGCTCTGCTCCGCCCCGAGCAGGTTGCCGGCGCCCCGAATCTCCAGATCGCGGGCCGCAATCCGGAACCCCGCCCCCAACTCGGTGAACTCCCTGATCGCGACGAGCCGCTTGCGCGCCTCCTCCGAGAGCACCGTGTCGGGGGGCGCAAGAAGGTAGCAGTAGCCCAACTGGTCACTGCGTCCTACCCGGCCGCGCAACTGGTAGAGCTGGGCCAGGCCGAAGCGATCCGCGCGGTGCACGAGCATCGTGTTCACGTTGGGGATGTCGATTCCGTTCTCGATGATCGTCGTCGCCAACAGCAGGTCGACTTCTCCCGACGTGAAGGCCCTCATCCGCCGGCTCAGTTCGGCCTCGTCCATCTGTCCGTGGCCGACGGTGATCCGGAGCCCAGGCACGAGTTCGCGCAGGTAGCGGAGCATGCCCTCGATGTCCTCGACCCGGTTGTAGACGTAGAACACCTGGCCGCCGCGCTCGACCTCGAACTCGATCGCCTCGCGGACCAGATCGCCCGAGAACGACAGCACCCGCGTCTCGACCGCCATCCGATCCCGCGGCGGCGACTCGATCAGGGACAGGTCCCTGACCCCCGCCAGGGACAACTGCAGGGTACGCGGCACCGGCGTCGCCGACATCGCCAGGACGTGAACGTTCCGCTTCAGTTCCCGCAGGCGCTCCTTCTGGGCGACGCCGAAGCGCTGCTCCTCGTCGATGATCACCAGACCCAGGCACGGCAGGTCGATATCCCGGCTCAGCAGCCGGTGCGTACCGATCAGGATGTGGATCTCGCCCGCCGCCAGCCGCTCCCGGATCTTCCGGACCTGGGCCGCCGAACGGAACCTGGACACCATCTCGATCTCCACGCCGAAACCCTGAAAGCGCCTCCTGAAGACCCGCAGGTGCTGATCGGCAAGGATGGTCGTCGGCGCCAGCACGGCGACCTGCAGGCCGTTGTCGACCGCCTTGAACGCCGCCCGCATCGCGACTTCCGTCTTGCCGAAGCCCACGTCGCCGCAGAGAAGCCGGTCCATCGGCCGTTCGCGGCCCAGATCCTCCTTGATCGTCCCGATCGACTCCAGTTGATCCGGCGTCTCCTCGTAGCTGAAGGCGCTCTCGAACTGGAGCTGGCGGTCGCTGTCCTCGTTCATCGGCACCGCCCGCGCCAGCCGGCGCTCGGCATACAGCTTCAACAGATCGATGGCGATCGCCTTCAGGCTGCGCCGGATCCGGCCCTTCTTCTTCGCCCAGCTGCTCCCGCCCAGCTGGTCGAGGCGTGGGGCCAGGCCCTCGATGCCGCTGTAGCGCTCGATCTCGTCCAGGCGAGTCAGAGGCAGGAGCAACGTACGACCCGATGAGTAGAGGAGTTCCATGACCTCGATCGCCCGCGACTGCCTACGCGATCCGTAGCCCTCCACCTCGGGTCCGTCGTCGGGCGGACCTTCCAGCGTGCGCAGCCCCAGGAACTGCCCGATGCCGTGGTCCTCGTGAACCACGAACTCACCGACCCGCAGATCCCCGAGCCCCGACACGAAGGGCCCCATCCTGCGGCGGCGGCGCGGAGCCCGCGTCCTGCGCCGAAAGAGCTGTCCCTCACCGAACAGCACCAGCCGGGCAGCCGGAAGCCGGAAGCCCCGTCCCAGTTCACCGTCGACCAGCCGCACGCTGCCTCCATCCCAGTCGATCTCGCGGCTGCCGAGTGTCCGGCGAAGCGACTCGTGCCGTCCGGCGCGAGCAACCAGCCAGAGGTCGTCGCCGCGCGCCGCCGCGGTCTCTACTTCGCGCGGAAAACGGGGAAGCTGATCGATCAGCACGTCCGTCTCGACCGCCCCGAAGTCCACCCGCGTTCGCCGTCGCGCGGGTTCGTCCAGAACGCCCCCGACCCGGACGGCCGCGTCCTCGACGAGATCGAGCACCTGCGTGCTGGGCACGGTCAGGCGTTCCGGTTCCGCGGCGATGTCCCCGTCGTCGGATCGTCTCGCGTACTCGTCCCACAGCATCTCGGCGTGCTGCTCGATCTCCCGGCGCACCCGGTCCGTTTCCAGCACGACGACGGTGGCGTTCTTCATCACCTCAGCGAGGCTCGTGCTCGGCTGCAGCAGAGGGAGGTACTTCTCCCAGCCCGCGAAGGGCTCCCCCTCGACCATTTCCTCCAGTTGGGCGCGGGCCGACTCGGCCAGATCGCCTCCTCGCTCTTCCAGCAACGCCAAGGCCAGCTCGGCGGCCTGTTCCGGCGCGGCCGCGAACGGTGTCAGGGGCCGGACGCGCAACGACTCGACCGCCTCTTCGGAGCGCTGCGTCGAGGCATCGAAACGGTGGATGCTCTCGATCGTGTCGCCGAAGAGGTCGAGTCGCGCGGGCCGCGGCTCGCCGGGAGCAAAGAGGTCGAAGACACCGCCCCGCTGCGCCACGGCGCCTACCGCCGCCACCAGGTCGGCGCGCCGATAGCCGCGGGAGACCAGGTGGGTCAGGAGTTCCTCCAGCACGGCATCCTCACCCACCCGAAGGTCGACGACCGACCGGAGGAACGCCTCAGGTTCGGCGAGGCGATGAAACAGGGTCCGCGGCGTGCAGACGACGGTGACGCGCGGGGTGCGGAGCAGGACGTCGTAGGCGACGCTCTCCTGGGCGCGCACCTGCAGCGAGGCTTCCGCCTGCTGGTACGGCGTCAACGCCGGGGACGGAAAGGGGACGACGCGCTCGCCGTCCCCACGACCGAGCAACCGAGCCCCATCCGTCCAGGCAAGGACCTCGCTCTCGCTCGGCACGACGACGAGCTGGGCCGCGGCCCTGTCCTCAGCCAGCAGCTCGAACACCACCGAGGCCGCGCGTACCGGCAGGCCGACGACCACCGCGCGCTCGGCCGCAGCCAGTTCGCGGTAGTCCCCGCCGCGACGAATGCGGCGGCGGAGTTCACGCCACGCGGACACCCTTGGTCAGAACCGGATCAGTCGTCCGTCCGCGGCAGAACGACGACCGTGTCGCCCGGTCTCACCAGACCCAGCTCCTCGCGCGCGAGACGTTCCAGCACGACTGGATCGTCCTGAAGCAGCGCGACCCTGCCCTTCAGGCTCTCTACCCGCTGCCTCGCCTCCTCGAGCTCGATCTCGAGCTCCGCCTCGCGCTCAGCCAGCTCGGCAAGGCCCGAGTAGTTGTCGGCACCGGCCCGGGCCAGAAGCAGAAGCACCACGATCAGGCCGACGCCGATCAGCGTCGGCAGCGAGCGCTGGGTCCATTCGAGCCAACGTTCGATGCGCTCCCGCAGCCGCCCGACGCGGTCTGAAGGCGTCGCAGACACGTCGTAAAGCCTATACGAGGGACGACGTCGCCAACGGAAAGACCCACCCGGCTGCCGGTTGACACCGCCCCCCTCCTGTGCCACCATTTTCCGTCCTGACGCGGGGTGGAGCAGTCTGGTAGCTCATTGGGCTCATAACCCAAAGGTCGCAGGTTCAAATCCTGCCCCCGCTACCAAGTCTTCAAAGGGCGCGGCGCAAGCCGCGCCCTTCTTGCACTGGGTGCGCCGGCCTTCCGGCCGGCTGGCGCGGGTTTCCTGACCCGCGCCGGCAACACGCGCCGCGAAGCGGCGACCGCCGCCCCCTACGGGACAAACGGCAGCACGGAGTAGCGCACCCGCTTCGTGTAGCGCTCCCAGAGCTCACCGTACTTCGCGCGGCAGCGACGATCGTCGCGCCGGGAACGGTGGAGCAGCAGCCCCATCAGCCACGCGGGCAGCAGGAAGGGCACCCAGGACACGAAGCCGGTGGTCAGCGTGAACGCGAGGTAGACGCAGATCTCGCCGGTGTAGTTCAGGTGCCGGCCGATTCCCCAGAAGCCGGACACCAGCAGACGCCCGTCCAGGGTCTCGGCCGGTCGCCCCCAGATCCTGACGTTCGGATCCTGCTTGAAGCGATGCTTCTGCTGGTTGGCGCCGCGGAACATCCAGAAGCCGAAGGCGGCGAGCAGGACGATCCCGACCGCTGCGACCGGCGGCAAAGTGTCCGGCGCGTCGACCAGCCACCACCCGGAAAGACAGTAGAAGAACGGCACCAGGACGTAGTCGCCCCAGACGAGGCCCAACCCGAACCGCTCGGCGATGATGTCCCAGGTGTGGACCATTCGGTACTCGAACTGGAAGTAGTTGAACACGTAGACGAAGGTGATGGCCTGGTAGACGGCCATCGCCAGCGTCAGCCGGCCGTCGGTTTCGAACTGGACGGCGGCGAAGGACAGGTTGAACACCGCCAGGCCGATGAGCGACGGGCGGTAGCTGAACATCTTCAGGTCGACGCCGCAGCAGGTCGGGTTGAGTTCCGACCCCATGAGGAAGCTCCGACCATCTTCCGAGCCGGTACTCCCGACCCGTGTGCCCCGGAGATAGAGCCAGCCGGACGCGGCGAAGGCGAACACGTTCGCGACGACGAACAACGCGGCGAAGTGCGTGTGCAGCACGGAGAAGGAGAACCACCCGAACCCCTGGGCGACGACCCCCAGGGTCACGGTGACGAGAAAGAGGGGAAGGCCGTTCAGCTTGTAGACGCGTGTCTCTCCCTCGAGTTCGGGCCCAGCGACCCGCCGTCCCGGCAGGACCATCGAACCCGCGAAGAGAAAGCCGATGAACAGCAGCAGCATCCCCGCCGCCTCGAGCAGGGTGCCGGCCGACAGCGCGGACAACGAGAACAACGAGGTCGACGAGAGTTCGGGCATGCCTGCACCTCCCTTTTGAGCGAGGTTACCCGGCAGGCTCGGCCGGCAATCGCGCGGACATCGCCGCCGCCACGATCAGGATCGCCCCGATCGCGACGAACGGCGCCCCAGGCGAAAGGGCCTGGAACAGGTAGGTCGCGACCAGCGGCGCCACGATCTTGCTGCCGTTGCCGTACGCCTGCTGCACGCCAAGCACCTGCCCGACGACGCCGCTTCCCGGAGCGCGTTTCGAGACCTGGGACGTCGTGCAGGGGAAGAGCAGTGACGTTCCCAGCGGGACCAGAAGGACGGCCGCTCCAAGCATCGAGACTCCGGTGGCGAAGGGAATGGCGATCAACCCGACGCCGAAGCTGACGGCGCCGGCGCGCAGGACGTTGAGCTCGCCGTAGCGCCGGACCGCCCATCCCAGAACGAGCACACGGAATGCGATGGACAGGCCGCCCAGATAGAAGAAGAACAACCAGATGTTCGACTCGTCCACACCGAAACGACGTCCCAGGTAGAGACCGATGATCGCAGTCATCCCGGCCATGCCGATCTGTCCGGCGGCGTAGATCCAGATCAGCAGGTTGAGTGGGCGCAGCGGCTGGACGGCCACCCGGCCGACCGATGCGAGGATCGAGTAGCGCGTCTCCTCTGTTTGCTCCCCCTCCCTCCGCTGTCGCGACTCCGGCAACCGGAAGCGCGCGAACACTGCTGCCGCCAGGCTGAACGCCGCGGCCACAGCGCCGGCCCCGGCCGGATGAAGCTGGCCCGCGAGACCGCCCACGGCCGGCCCGATCATCGCCGCGGAGCTGGTGACGGCGGTGACCCAGCCGATGCCCTCGGCGCGCCGTTCCCCGGTCACCGAGTCGGCGATGTAGGCGAACACCACTGGCACCGTGCCGCCCCCGACACCGTGCACCAGGCGGGCCAGGAGCAGCAGTTCGAGTGACTGGGCCAGGCCGAAGAGCAGGTAGCCCGCGGCCGAGACCACGAGGCCGAGGAGCAGCGCCGGTCGGCGGCCTCTGCGGTCGGCGAGCCGGCCCCAAAGCGGAGCGGTCGCCATCGACGCCAGGGCGAAGGCGGACACCAGGACGCCGACTTCCAGAGGCGTCGCGCCGTAGCGCTCGGCATAGAACGGCAGGAGCGCGACGACCAGGAACTCGCCCAGTGTGCTGACGAAGGCGACCACCATGAGCGCCGCCAGGCGATGGTCGATCAGCCGCGCCACGTCAGAGCCGGCCGCCGGCCCGGTCGTCCCAGGCGATGAAGGCGGCCGCGCTCAACACCATCAGCAGCACGCCGTACGCGGCGGCGATCCCCGTCTCCTGAATCCGCAGGCTCGACTGGATCTCGATCGAGATCGGGCGGGTGTCGTAGGTGTAGAGCACGATCGAGGTCACGAAGTCGCCGAGCATCGTGATGAAGGCGAGGCCGGCGCCCGCGATCACGGCCGGCCGCAGCAGCGGCAGCACGATCTGCAGCACCGTCCTCAATGCGCCCGCCCCGAGACTCGCCGCGGCTTCCTCCAGGCGCGGGTCGAGCTGACGCAAGCCGGCGAAGATGGAACGTCCGGTCAACGGCAGGGAGCGAACCAGGTACGCCAGCGGCAGGATCCAGAGCGTGCCCACCAGCACGAAGCGGCCGACCCAGGGCGCGTTGACGCTCATCGCCGCCGCTAGGGCCAGGGCGAACACCGTGCCGGGGATCGCCCAGGGCAGGGTCATCATCGCCTCCAGCGCGCGTCCCGGCAGGCCGCCGCGGCGGAGGGACAGCCGCGCCGCCATCACGCCGACCACCACCGCCGCCAGTGTCGCCGCGGCGGCCATCCAGATCGAGTTCAAGGCCGGCCGCAGCCGTTCGGTCGACGACAGGAGATCCCCATAGTTGACGAGCCCGAGCACCGGAGGGAACGCCTCCACCGTCCACGTGTTCGGCGGCACGAGCGACATCAGGATCAACGTCGCGTGGGGCAGCAGCAGGACACCCGCCAGGATCCAGCCGCCTGACGCCGCCCCGACCCGGGCGCCCCGGGTGTGCAGGCGGCGTCGAGCCGGCGGCGTGCCCCGCGCTCCCGACGCCAGATCCAGGCCCGGATCGATCTTGCGGAGCAGAAGCAACGAGGCGAAGGCGAGCAGAGCCAGCATCGTCGTCTCGACGTAGGCCATGCGCAACTCACCGTTCAGCTTGGAGGCGACGATCTGGGTCGTCATCACCCTGAACCCGCCGCCGAAGATGTACGGCGCCGAGAACGAGCCAAGCGAGGTCATGAAGGTGAGCAGCGTCGCCCCGGCGAGCGCCGGCCGGAGCCGCGGCAGGGTCACGCGGAAGAGAATCTGCGACCGGCTCGCGCCCAGGCTCTGCGCCGCCTCGATGGCGGCTCCGTCCTGCCCGGACAGCCCGGCCCGGGTGAACAGGTAGAAGTAGACGTACATCGAGTACGCGTGGACCAGGAGGATCGCCCACGCTCCGGTCAACCGCCAGGACACGTCGAGCCCCAGGGTCTGCAGACCGCGCGCCGCCAGACCGCTCTCGCCGTAGAGAAAGAGAAACGCGATGACGCCGACCAGCGGCGGCAGCGCCACCGGCAGCGCGACCAGGGCCCCGAGCAGGCGCCGGCCCGGGATCTCGTTGCGCTCGAACAGGAAGCCCAGCGGCACGCCGATCGCGGCCGCGGCCAGGGTGGACAGCACGGAGATCCACAGCGTCCGCCACATCGCGTTCCACTCGTCGGCGCGGGTGAAGAAGGACCGGAACGCCTCGGTCGTCGGACCGCCTCCACCGGGGCTGCCGATGCCGAAGGCCTCCGCCGCGACCACGAGCAGCGGGTAGCCGACGAGCCAGACCAGGAACGCCAGCACCAGCCACGGCATGAGCGACCGGAGCCGCGGCGCCTTCCGGCCCGCTCCGGCGGCGCTCAAGGACCGGACTCCGCCGCGGCAAACGCGGACGGCAGCTCTCCGGCAAGCTGCCGAACGACGCAGGCGCCACTCAAGCCCGCCGCGGTTCCCGGCATCGCCACCTCGACGGTGGGTCCCGCCGCCAGCCGCACCGCGTAGAAGCTGTTGCTGCCGGTGAAGCGCTCGGCCTCGATCTCGCCGGGAAGCCCCGGTCCGTCGCCTGAGTCGAGCTTCACGGACTCGGGACGAACACAGACATCGACCCGGTCGTCCACGGCGAGCTCGCCGTTACTCCGGCAGCGCCAGGCCGGGGCCTCGGGCTGCGACTCGATGCGCACCGTCAGTTCGCCGCCGCCATGGCGCTCCTTCACGACCCCCGCCAGCACGGAACAGCGACCGACGAACGTGGCCACGAAACGGGAAGCCGGATCCCGGTAGAGCTCGGCCGGTTCTCCGACCTGCTCCAGACCTCCCTCGTTCAGCAGGCCGATCCGCTCGCCGAGCTCGAAGGCCTCCTCCTGCTCGTGGGTCACCAGCACCGTCGTGATGCCCGTCTGCTTGACCGTCCGGCGCAGGTCGGCCCGGGTTTCCTCGCGCAACGCCGGGTCGAGATTCGAGAGCGGCTCGTCGAGCAGCAGCACCCGCGGCCGCGGCGCCAGCGCCCGGGCGAGGGCCACCCGCTGCTGCTGGCCGCCCGAGAGCTCGGCGATCCGCCGCTGCTCGAAACCGGAGAGTCGTACAAGGTCGAGCATCTCGGCCACGCGGGCCTCCGTCCCGCCCTGCGCCCCGCCGCGAACCTTCAGCCCGAAGGCCACGTTCTCGGCCACGCTCAGGTGGGGGAAGAGCGCGTAGCTCTGGAACAGCATGCCGACACCGCGGCGCGCCGGCGGCAGGTGCTCGATGGCCTCGTCCGCGATCAGCAGCCGTCCCCGGTCGAGTTGCTCGAAGCCCGCCAGCAGGCGCAGCATCGTCGTCTTGCCGCTGCCGCTGGGGCCAAGCAGCGCGAAGATCTCGCCGGGTTCGACAGTCAGCGAGACGCCGGCGAGGACGACCGTGTCGTCGAACGCCTTGAAGACGTCGTCGAAGCGGACGGAGACCCCGGACGCAGTCACCGCGGGACGCGCCCGGTCATCCTCCGCCCTGGCCGCGAACGGCCCGGTCCCACTCCGCCATCCACGCGGCGCCGTTCTCCTCGATCATCCGCCAGTCGACCTCCGCGCGGCGGAGTCGCGACTGCACGTCGGCTACCCAGGGGGCGAGCACCTCCGCATCCAGGTCCCCTCGCGCCGGTAGCCGGAACGCCTCACGCACCGCCAGCCCGAGCGCTTCGGGCGAACCGAGCCAGTCGAGGAAAGCCTCCGCCTCGGCCGGCTGACCGGAGCCTGCGACCACGCCGACCGAATCCTGGATCACCGCGGTACCGCTCGCCGGAAAGCGGTAGGCGATGGGCGCGCCGCGATCGATCAGGGAAAGCGTGTCGGTCATCTCCCAGAGCGTCAGCACGCCTTCCTGGCGGGTCAGCTTCTCGTGCAGGACCGCCGGACTGTGGACGTACTCCCGGGTCTGGCCGTCGAGCCGGCGCAGCCAGTCGAAGCCCGCCTCCGTGCTCCCGGTCTCAACCACCGAGTCGGAAAGGATCTTGCCGAAGATCGTCCGCATCGTGCCGCTCGCCAGCGGATCGCGGATCACGACCTCGTCCTGCCAGCGTTCGTCGAGCAAATCGTCCCAGTCGGCGGGCGCTTCCTCCTCGCCGATCGCGTCGCGGTTGTAGACGATGATCGTCGGCGTCTGGTACAGCGTGTAGTAGAGGCCCTCCGCGTGCCGGTCGGCCGGATCGAGTGCCGCGGCCCAGGAGGGCTCGGACGGCGCCAGCAGGCCCTCGGCGGCGCCCCGCGCCAGGATCGTCGCCGGACCGCCGAACCAGACATCCGCCTGCGGATTTGCCCGTTCCGAACGGATCCGGTCGTAGACCTCCTGCGAGCCCATGTCGAGCCAGCGGACGTCGACATCGGGCCGCGCCTCCTCGTACGCCCGCTCGACGACCGTCAGCAGGTCGCGCCCATGCGGCGAGTAGACGACCAGCGGCGTTCTCCCATCGCCCCCACAGCCCGCCACGGCCGCGGCCGCCGCGAGACAGAAGAGGAGCGATCGACGGGTCAAAGCGGTCCGCATCGGCCGCCAAGTGTACGTCGCGTCAGGAAGCCGACGGAGTGACCAGACTCGGATGGAAGCGTCGGAGGTTGCGAAAGTACGTGCGATGGGCCTTCGCGAGCCAGTCGAGGTCAACGGCACCGATATCGCCGGCTTCGGCCGCCTGGCCTTCGAGCAGACGACGAGGGTAGACCTTCATCTCGCCGACGACCAGGACCGGCTCGCCATCCTCGGTGGCGGTCTCCACGTGAAGGCCCTCCGCCTCGAGTTCACGCTGGAGGAGATCCCCCAGGCGCTGGAGAACGTCACCGGGCACGGCTACGCGGGTTCCGGAAGCTGGAGAACCCGCCGCAACGTCTCTCCGTCGACATTGCCGCCGCTGACGACCACCGCGGTGGTCTTGCCGTCGCGCGGTACCGCGCCCTGCAGCAGGGCCGCCAGACCGACCGCGCCGCCGCCTTCGACCACCCAGCCCTGCACATCGACCAGAAAACGCATCGCCGACGCGATCTGTTCCTCGGCAACGAGCACCACATCGTCCAGGTATCGCCTGCAGATCGGCACCGTCATCGAGCCCGGCTCGATGTCACCCGAGAGCGCCTCGGCGAGGGTGTCCCAGACCTGTGGCCTGTCGCTGCTGTGGAAGACGTTGAACATCGCCGGCGTCGATTCGGCACTCACGCCGATCACCTCGACCGCGGGGTTGAGTTCCTTGAGGGCGATGGCAACGCCGGAGATCAGACCGCCGCCGCCCACGGGAACCAGCACCCTTTCGACCCGGGGCAACTCGGAGACGATCTCGACACCGATGGTGCCGGCCCCGGCGATCACCCGCCTGTCGTTGTAGGGCGACAGCCAGGTCAGGCCGCCCTGGGCGCGGCGCAGGGCTTCGGCCTCGGCCTGATCGAAGTTGTCACCGAAGAGCACCGCTTCGGCAGCACCGGCGCCGTAGCTGCGCACTCCGCTTACCTTCTTCTTCGGCGTTGCGACGGGCATCAGAATCCGTGCCGAGGCGCCGCACAGACGCGCGGCGTAAGCGACCGCCATCGCGAAGTTGCCCGAAGATGCGGCGACGATGCCCCGGGCCAGCGCCTTCTCGTTCAGCGTCAGCATGGCGTTCAGCGCTCCCCGTATCTTGAACGAGTGCGTCCGATTGGCGTTCTCCAGTTTGAGAAACGTCCCGGCACCGAGATCGGCAACCTCTTCGAGCGGTGTCGGCCGCAGATGATCCCTCAGGCGGTGCTGCGCCCGGACGATGTCACCGAGGGTCGGGTGGTCTGTCATGGCGTCTTTCCCAACATAGTATTTTCGGAATGCGAACGGCAGGCCTTGACGAGATCAAATCCGTTCTCGACGTACCCGCCGCCATCGAGTTGATCGAAGCCGGATTCGTGGCTCTGTCCGGCGGTGCGGCCACGGTTCCCGCCGTCGGTTACCTGGGATTCGACACGCCACCGGGCGATTGCCACATCAAGTACGGTCACATCCACGGCGATGAGGTGTTCGTCGTCAAGATCGCGACCGGCTTCTATGAGAACGCTTCGCGCGGTCTTCCCACGGGCCACGGAATGATGATCGTCCTGTCGGCGGAGACCGGCGAGACGCTGGCCCTGCTGGACGACTCGGGCTACCTGACCGATGTGCGAACCGCCATCGCGGGCTGCATCGCGGCCCGCTATCTCGCGCCAGACGCGGTCGAGTGCATCGGCATCGTCGGTGCGGGCGTGCAGGCCCGCATGCAACTGCGGTACCTGCGCCATGCGCGCGAGTGCAACCGGGTCCGGGTCTGGGCGCGACGCCGCGAACAGTCCGCGGCGTACCGGAGCGAGCTGTCGGATTCCGGCTTTGACGTTCAGATAGCCGAGACCCTTCAGGACCTCTGCGAAAACAGCGACCTGATCGTCACCGCCACGGCGGCGAGGAGTGCTCTTGTCCGCAGCGAGTGGATCCGGCCGGGCACTCACGTCACCGCGATGGGAAGCGATGCTCCCGGCAAACAGGAACTGGACCCGGCGTTGTTCGCAAGGGCCTGTGTCTGCGCCGTCGATTCACGGTCGCAGTGCATCGACCACGGTGAGTCGCACTACGCCGTAGCGGGCGGCCACGTCGCCGAAACCGGTCTCGTCGAACTGGGCGACATCATCGCCGGCAGGGCCAGGGGGCGCTCGGACGAAGACGAGATCACCATCGCGGATCTGACCGGTGTCGCGGTGCAGGACATTCAGATCGCGAAGGCGGTCTGGCAGGCATTGAAGGAGTAGCGGGGCTGCGCCGCAGCGGCGTCGGACTTACCCGCCCGTCCTGGGTCAGGAGGGGTCGGCGCCCAGGTGACGCTCCCGCTTGAGAAGAGATGCGAAGGGTTGCGCTCGCTCCGCTTCACTCGCTCCGGTTCGGCGTCGACTTCCGAGAAGGCGTTGGCCGTCGCTCGTTCAGAGGCACCTGGGCGCCGACCCCTCCTGACCCGACTGGGCTGGACGTCGGTGCCTGGGGCCAACCACGGTGTCTGCGTTGGTCTTGGCGAAGCCTGGCGTCCGCCCTTCAGCCGTCGAGACCTGCCACGAGGTCGCGCTCGGACGGGACGCGCCTGAGTTCCTCGTGCCGGGGCCGGTGGGTCTTTTGTGTCAACAACGACACCGCCACCATCGCGATCAGGCTGAACAGCGGGGCCAGCAGCGTGTCCAGACCGCGGTAGGCATCCGTGACGGCGAAGTGAAGTACGAGCCGCGCGGCGCTGCCGGCGATTACACCGGCCAGCGCGCCTGTCGTGTTCGCCTTGCGCCAGAAGAGGCCGAGCAGCAGGGGCACGAAGCAACCGGCGAGGACGATGTCGAAGGCGAGGATGAGCAGGACGCCGGGCTCGGGCCGGACGTAGGCGAAGACGACGGCGCCGGCCATCGTCGGCAGGGCGATCCAGCGGGAGAAGCGGAGCATCCGCTCGTCGTCCCAGGTCGACCGGCTGTGACGCTGGACCAGGTT
>JAPOVF010000375.1:0-25480 GCA_026708285.1 Acidobacteriota bacterium | reverse complement strand
GCGCCGCTCTCCCGCGAGAAGAGCCCCGCGAAGCTCATGGAGCCTTCGGGGGCGGCGCTCAGCAGGGCGCCCCAGCCGTGGCTGCCGCCAAGCCAGACGAAGGCGACGACGATGCTGACGATGAAGATCGAGACCTGGAGCACGCTGGTCGCGATCGTGGCGTAGAGACCGCCCGAGACCGCGTAGGCGAGGATGCAGAGCGCGACAGCGACCAGCATGGCGAGGTAGGGCGCTCCGAAGACGAGTTCGAACAGCAGGCCGAGGCCCGCCAGGTTGCCCGCGACCAGGACGACGTTGCTGAGCAGCATCAGGCACGCGGCCAGCGTCTCGGTGGAGACGCTGTACCGACGCCGGTAGAAGTCGGCCAGGGTCATCAGCCGCATGCGATGCAGCGGCTCGGCGAACCAGGTGCCGGCGATGAACAGGCACAGGGCGAGCCCGACCGGGATCACCGCGCCGGCCCAGAAGCCTCCCGAGTGGACGAGCGACGCGTTGCCCACCGAGCCGTTCGCGTCGAACGCCTGGGCGCAGAGGGTGATGCCGACGACGCCGACCGGCATCGCGTTGCCGGCGACGTAGTAGTTCGTCGCCCGGCCGCGGATCTTCGCGTAGGTACGGACGCCTATGAACAGCGTGAGCGCGACGAAGAGGAGAACGGCGATGCCGATCGCGGACACGACGGCAGTGTAGTGGCGGAGTGATCCCGGTGCCGCCTGTATAGTGCCGAACGGTCAACAAACTGCGGAGGCTCGAAGACTCGGTGATCGCGCGCGGTGTCAACCGGATGCCCGTCCTCGTCGCGCTCGCAGCGACGCTCGCGGCGTGCGGGGTTCCGGCCGGTGAAGAGGACGCCGGCGAAGCGGCCGCCTCCCAGGAGACAGTCGACCTCGACGTCGTCGCCGCACTCCGCGACGAGGGGTTCAACCGCTCCCGCGTCATGGAGTTCGCCCATGTCCTGACCGACCTGTACGGCCCCCGGTACGCGAATTCCCCCTCCTACGACGGCGCCGCCGCCTGGGCTCGCGACACCCTGGCCGACTTCGGCCTCCACGCCACGCTCGACGCATGGGGCGAGTTCGGCTACGCCTGGGAGAACCGCCACACTTCGGTTCACATCACGGCGCCGCAGTACCAGCCGGTCATCGGCTACGCGCAGCCGGGCACCCGGAGCACGGACGGCAAGGTTGCCGGTCCGGTCGCAGCGGTCGACCTCGGCGGCGTCGAAACACGTGACGACCTGGAAGCCCTGGGGGCACGCGTCGAGACGTCGATCCTGCTGATCTCGTCCGAGCGGGAGCTGGTTCCCAACTTCTCGCCGCAGGCAGTTCGCCTGTCCGACGAGGAACTAAGCGGCATGGCCCGGCTCGAGATCGACCCGCGGAACAACCCCGGCCAGTCGATGGACGACGACGAGGCCGCACCCGAGCTGACCCGCCACGACATCGAGACCTTCCTGGAACGGCAAGGCGTCGCAGTACTCGTCGAGATCGGCTCCACCAACGTCGGCCCGATGGACAAGGGGATCGTCCACGTCTCGGGCGACGGTCCACTGCCGCTGGACGAACCGGTGCCGATGCCCCGCGTCGTGGTCGCGCCCGAGCACTACAACCGGATGATGCGGTTGCTCGCCGCCGGAACGCCGGTCGAGATGGAGATCGAAGTCCGCAACGTCCTCAGCGACGACGATCCGCTCGACTACAACGTGATCGCCGATCTGCCCGGCGGCGACCTGGCCCACGAGGTCGTGATGATCGGCGGCCACCTGGACGCGGAGCCGGCCGGCACCGGCGCCACCGACAACGCCTCCGGAAGCGCGATCGTGATGGAAGCGATGCGCCTGCTACAGGCAGCCGGCCTCGAACCCCGCCGCACGATCCGGGCCGCGCTCTGGGGCGCCGAGGAGAGCGGCCTGCTCGGCTCTCGGGCCTACGTCCGCGAGCACTTCGGCGACCCGGAGGCGACCGAGAAGCCCGCCGCCCACGCCAATCTGTCCGTCTACTTCAACGTCGACTGGTACGGCCGCTTCCGCGGCATGTACTTGCAGGGCAACGACGCCTCCCGGCCGATCTTCGAGGCCTGGATGGAACCCTTCCACGACGTGGGCATGTCCTGGATCGTGCCCGGCAACACCGGCGGCACGGACCACATGGCCTTTCTCGAAGCTGGGCTGCAGGGCTACCAGTTCATCCAGGACGACCTTGAGTTCTTCAACGCGACGTTCCACACGAACATGGACGTCTACGACCGTCTGATCGCCGACGACCTCAGGCAGGCGTCCGTCATCCTGGCCAGCTTCGCCTACCATGCCGCGATGCGCGATGAACTCTTCCCGCGCGCCGACGGCCTCAGCAACGGGCGTCGCTGGCACAAGTAGCCGCGGGATCGGCCGGAGGCAGGAGCACTCATGGAGTACCGCGTACTGGGACGGACCGGCGTCAAGGTCGCCCCGCTCTGCTTCGGCAGCGACAACTTCGCCGATCCGACGCCGGAGCCGGAGTGCGTCCGCATGCTGGAAACGGCGATGGACGCCGGCATCAACCTGATCGACACCGGCGAGGTCTACGCCGAGGGCGAGGGCGAGCGAATCATCGGCCGCGCACTCAAGGCGAACGGCCGCCGCCAGGAGCTGTTGATCGCCACCAAGGTCGATCACGGCCGCCGGGTCGTCGGCCAGAGCGTCGTGGACTACACCGGCAGCATCGGCCCCAACGAGTACGGCCACTCGCGGATCAACCTGATCCGCGCCTGCGAGGGCTCGCTCCGGCGGTTGCAGACGGACTACATCGACCTCTATCAACTGCATCGCCCCTCGCCCGAGATGCCGTTCGACGAGACCCTGAGGGCGCTCGACGACCTGGTGCGGGCCGGGAAGATCCGCTACATCGGCTGCTCGACTCACCCCGCATGGATGGTCGCCGAGGCCGTGATGACGAGCGAACTGAAGGGTTACGCCCGCTTCGCCAGCGAGCAGCCGCCCTACAACCTGCTGGACCGCCGGATCGAAAACGAACTGATCCCGATGTGCGAGCGCCTCGGCCTCGGCATCATCACCTGGGCGCCGATGGCGATGGGCGTGCTCGCCGGCCGCTATCTCAGCGACTCCGACTATCCCGAGGGCTCGCGCGCGGCGCTCCGCGGCGGCTTCTACGCCGACCGCGTCACTCGGGCCGGCATCGACGTCGGCCGCAAGTTCGCTGAGATCGCGGCCGACTCCGGCCTCACTCCGGCCCAGCTCGCGATCCTCTGGACCAAGGATCAGCCCGGCATCACCGCGCCGCTCATCGGGCCGCGCACGCTCAGGCACCTGGAGGATCTGCTGCCGGTGCTCGACATGACCTTGACCGACGAGCAACGGGCCGCCTGCGACGCGCTGGTGCCGCCCGGCAGCGTCGTCGCCGACTTCCACAACACCGCTGGCTGGATGAAGATGAAGGTCATGGCGCCCGGCGGGAGCGCCTGAGCATGCGCGTCTCCAACGTGATCCACGCCGTCGACACGCACGTCGGCGGCGAGCCCGGCCGCGTGATCGTTGGCGGCGTCCTCGACGTCCCCGGCTCGACGATGTTCGAGAAGATGCGCTACCTCGAAACGGAGGCCGACGAGCTGCGCCTGCGGATGCTGCGCGAGCCGCGCGGCTATCCGGCCGCGAACTGCAACCTGATCCTGCCTGCCACCCACCCCGATGCCGTGGCCGGCTACGTGATCATGGAGCAGGTCGAGTACCCGGGCATGTCGGGCACGAACACGATCGCCGTCGTCACCGTGCTGATCGAGACCGGGATGGTGCCGCACACTGAGCCCGTCACCGAACTCACACTGGAATCGCCCGCCGGACTGATCCAGGTGCGCGCCGACATCGAGCGGGGCAAGGTGAAGCGGGTCGAGTTCGAGAACGTGCCCGCCTTCGCCGTCCACCTCGACGCCCTGCTCGACGTTCCGGAACTCGGCAAGGTCACCGTCGACGTCGCCTACGGCGGCATGTTCTACGTCATCGCCGACGCCGATCAGGTCGGTCTTACCCTGGCGCCGGATGAGGCCGCCGAAGCGACCCGCGTCGGCGAGATGATCAAGGCGGCCTGCCAGGAGCAGCTTCCGCCGCCGGTTCACCCGCTCAACCCGGAGATCCGCGGCGTGACGATCGGCCAGCTCTCGGCGCCGCCACTGATGCCCGGCTCCCACCGTCGTAACACGGTGATCGTCTCGACCGGCAAACTCGACTGGAACAAGCCGTTGACCTGGACCGGCGCCCTCGACCGCTCACCCTGCGGCACCGGCACCTGCGCCAAGATGGCGGCGATGTGGGCCAAGGGCGAGCTGCCGCTCGGCCAGGATTTCGTGCACGAGGGCGTCCTCGGCACCACGTTCACCGGCCGCATGGTGCGGGAGACGAAGGTCGGCGATGTCGACGCCGCGGTGCCGGCGCTGGCCGGCACAGCATGGATTACCGGCTTCGCCCAGTACGTCGTCGATCCGGAGGATCCGTTCCCCAACGGATTCACCGTCGGCGACATCTGGGGCGGGCACTAGCGAACAGCGAGAGGAGTGATTGCGATGAGTGAGGACAGAGTCATGGTCGTCACCGGCGCGTCGAGCGGCCTGGGAGCCGAGGTCTGCGAGCACTTCGCCCTGAAGGGCTACCGGGTCGTCATGAACTACCTGATCGAACCCGAGGCGCAGGCGACCTACGACCGCATCGCGGCCAGCGTCGGTAGCACCGACCGGCTGATGAAGGTTCAGGCCGACGTCGCCAACCGGGAACAGGTGCGCGCGATGTTCGACGCCGTGATCGAACGGTTCGGCCAGGTCGACATCCTGATCAACTTCGCCGGCATCAACCGGGACGCACCCTTCACGGAATTGACCGACGACATGTGGGACTCGGTCGTCTCGGCGCATCTCCGCGGCCACTTCGTCTGCGGCCAGGAGTTCCTGTTCCACAACCCCGACCGGCCCGGCGTGATCATCAACCTCGGAGCCGCCTGCGGCCAGATCGGGCGCAAGAACGGAGCGAACTTCTGCAGCGCCAAGGGCGGCGTGATCGCGCTGACCAAGTGCATGGCGCAGGAACTCTCGCCCCGGATCCGGGTCAACTGCCTGGTGCCAGGATCGGTCCGGACCCGCGAGGTCATCGACCGCTACCACCTGGAGACGGAGGAAGGCCTGGCGAAGGAGCTCGCCACCCTGCCAATGGGGCGGCTGGGCGAGTTCGAGGACATCACCCGGATGGTCGACTGCATGATCGGCTCCGAGTTCACGACCGGCGCCACCTTCTACGCCAACGGCGGCCAGTACATGCATTGAAGCGCCTCGGCGCCATGCTCCGGGCATTGCTCCGCCATCCGCTCGAGGTGGCGGTCTGCACGATCCTCGTCGCCCTGGTCGCGGTGACCTTCTCCCAGGTCGTCTTCCGGTACGTGCTGGAGGCTTCGCTCTCCTGGTCGGAGGAGCTTGCCCGCTTCCTCCTGATGTGGCTCGCCGCCCTCTCCACCGCCTACGCGATGAAGACGGGCGCGCACTTCGCGCTTCACTTCGTCGTCGATCGCACGCCGCCGGCCATGCGGCGCCTCATCGGTTCAACGGTCGCCCTTGCCGCGTCGGCATTCCTGGCCGTCTTCGCCTACCAGTCGCTCCATTTCGCGATCGAGGTGCACGACATGCTGGCGCCGGCGACGCGCATGTCGATGGCGGTCCCGTACTCCTCGGCCTTCGTCGGCAGCACGCTGACCCTCTACTACGTGCTGGTCAACTGGCGCCGGGAACTCCGGGCGGAGGGGCAGGAGTAGGACTCCGGGACGATGGGAATCCTCGTCATCCTGACGCTGGTGGCCGCGCTGCTGCTCGGCGTGCCAGTGGCCATCGCGCTCGCCCTCGCGGCGATGGTCGGCCTGCTCTACAGCTCCCCCGAGTTCCTGATCGTTCTGCCGCAGAAGTTCCTCGCCGGCCTGGACTCCTTCCCGCTGCTCGCGGTGCCCCTGTTCGTGCTCGCCGGTGCGCTCATCTCGCACGGCGGCATGGCGCGCCGGATCGTCGACCTGGCGATGCAGTTCGTCGGCCGCCTGCCGGGCGGCCTCGGCCTGGTCGTCATCCTGTCGACGATGCTGTTCTCCGGCATCTCCGGCTCGCCGAGCGCGAACACGGCCGCCATCGGCTCGGTCGCCCTGCCCGCCATGCGTCAGCGGCAGTACCCACCGCCGTTCGCGACCGCCGTCTTCGCCTCGGCCGGCGGCGTCTCGACCCTGGTGCCGCCCGCGATCGATCTGATCATCATCGGCGTCGTCTCGGGAATATCGATCGGCGCCCTGTTCGCGGCCGGCATCACGCCGGCGATCGTGCTGGGCCTGGCCCTGATGGGGCTGACCTACCTCCGCGCGCTCGACCTGAATCTGCCACTCGAGGAGAAGGCCTCCTGGCCGCGGAGGCTCCGCGTGATCCGCGACGGCATCCTGCCGCTGTTCATGATCGTCATCATCCTCGGCGGCATCTACGGCGGCGTGTTCACGCCCACGGAAGCATCCGCCGTCGCGGTCGTCTACGGGGCTTTCGTGTCCTTCTTCGTCTACCGGGAGCTGAAGCTCGAGGACATCCCAAAGATCCTGCTCCAGACCGCGTCGCTCTCCGGCGTCGTCCTGTTCGTGCTGGGGACCGCGTCCATGTTCTCCTTCGTCCTCACCTTCGAACGGCTGCCGCACCTGCTGGCGGAGGGGATCTCGACCCACGCGCCCAACTGGATCGTCTTCATCCTCTTCGTCCACCTGATCTTCCTGTTCCTCGGCATGGTGATGGACGCCCTGCCACCGATCATCATCCTGATGCCCATTCTCCTGCCGGCGGCGATCGCACTCGGCATGGACCCGCTCCACTTCGGCATCCTGGTCGCGGCCAACGTCGGCATCGGCATGATCTCGCCGCCGGTCGGCATCTGCCTGTACGTCGCCTGCGGCATCTCGAAGACGCCGATCGAGAAGGTGACGCCCAAGCTGCTGCCCTTCCTCGCGCTGCTGCTCATCATGCTGCTGGTGATCACCTTCGTGCCCGGGGTCACGCTCTGGCTGCCGGAGACGCTCGGCTATGAGTAGCCGTCGTCGCCGCAAACACTGGGTGCGCCGGCCTTCTGGCCGGCATGTGGCCGCGGGTCTGACATCCGACCGCCCGAAGACGGGCGCTCGGACTGTGACGCGGCTGGCGCGGGGACGCGCCAGCCGGGTTCTGACCCGCGGGAGAGGAGCGCCGCGGAGCGGCGACCGCTCGACGCTCCATACCGCGTTGTTCATGCTCTGCGCCATCGCCCTCCTCGCCGGCTGCCGCGGCAGCGACGGCGTCACCGTGCTCAAGGTCGCCCACAACGGCCCGGCCGGACACCCGTTCCAGGCCGGCTTCGAGGAGTTCAGCCGGATTCTCGAGGAACGGTCCGGCGGCGCAGTGACGGTGCAGATCTTCGAGAACGAACAGCTCGGCACCGAGGAGGAGGCGACCCTGATGGTGAAGCTGGGCGCACTGGCCGCCTCGGCCGCGAGCGCCGGCGGCGGCATCTCCGCCTTCGTCCCCGAGGCGGAGATCTTCAACTTCCCCTTCATCTTCCGGGACCTGGACCACTTCTACCGGGTGGTCGACGGACCGATCGGCGAGCGCGTCGCCGAACGGATCGAGGAGGAACTCGACGTCCTCGTGCTGGGCTACTGGTTCGCGGGCCGGCGGAACGCCTGGAACGCGGAACGGCCGATCGTCACCCCCGACGACTTCGAGGGTCTCAAGATCCGGGTCATTCCGACCCCGATCCTGGTCGACACCTTCAACGCCCTCGGCGCGCAGGCGACGCCGATGTCGTTCGGCGAGCTCTACTCGGCGCTCGAGCAGGGAGTCGTCGACGGCGCCGAGACGGACCACGTCGATCTCTACGGAGAGCGTTTCTACGAGGTCACGAAGTACGTGTCCTACACGCGGCACCTCTACCTCGCCGTAGCGCTGATCTTCAGCCGCAAGCTCTACGACGAGCTGCCGCCGGACCTCCAGGAGGCGGTGCTCGAGGCCGGCAGGGCATCGGTCCGGGTCGAACGGGAGGCCATGGCGTCGATGACCGCGGCAGCCCTGGTCGAGCTGGAGAAACTGGGGATCGAGTTCAACGAGATCGACCGCCCGCTGTTCGAGGACAGGGTGCGGCAGGTCTACCTCGACAACGCCGGAAGAGTCGGCGGCATCGCGGCGATCGAGGAGGTCGCCCGGCAGTAGACTCACGGAGTCAGAACAGGAGCAGGACATGGAATTCCGCGGTGTCATGACGGCCATCACCACGCCGTTCAACGACGACCTGACGATCGATCACGACTTCCTCGCAAAGCACGCCAACTGGCTCGTCGACCACGGTTGCACCGGCATCGTGCCCCTCGGCTCGCTGGGCGAGGGCAACACCCTCCAGTTCGACGAGAAGCTGGCGATCGTCGAGACCTGCGTCGCCGCGCTCGACGGCCGGGCGCCCGTGATGCCCGGCATCTCCGCGCTCAGCACCGCCGAAGCCGTCCGCATCGCCCGCGGCTCGGCCGACCGCGGGGCCGACGCGCTCATGGTGCTTCCCCCCTACGTCCACAACGGCGCGATGCACGAGACCCGGGGTCACGTCGCGGCCATCTTCGAGGCCACGGATCTGCCGTGCATGCTCTACAACAACCCCTTCGCCTACGGGGTCGACATCCTGCCCGAGATCATGGGCGAATTGGCCGCCGAGCACGCCAGCCTGCGGGCGATCAAGGAGTCGAGCGGCGACATCCGGCGGATCACCGCGGTCAAGGCCCTGCTGGGAGACCGCCTCGACGTCTTCGCCGGCCTCGACGACATGCCCTACGAGGCCGTGTGGTCGGGGGCGACAGGCTGGATCGCGGGGCTCGTCAACGCGCTGCCGGCCGAGTCCGTTCGCCTGTTCGACCTGGCGGCAGCGGGCCGGCGCCAGGAGGCCTTCGAACTCTACGCCTGGTTCCTTCCCCTGCTACGCATGGACACCGTGCCTGAGTTCGTCCAGTTGATCAAGCTGGTCCAGGCCGAGGTCGGGATGGGGTCCGAAACCGTTCGACCGCCGCGGCAGGGCCTGCCCGAGGCCGACCGCCGCGAGGCGCTGGCGTTGATCCGGGAACGCCTGGCGACCCGCGTTCCGTCTCGAGCCTGACCCGGCGCGCACCCATCGATCGAGAAGGTCGCAGGCGGTGGCCTCCAAGGTTCGGATCCAACAATCCGAATTCCGTTTGACGGCCGCGGTACCCGAGGCTAACGTAGTTTGAACATCGAACGCTATGTGTGCTTGGGAATCGGGTCGGTCCGGGTCAAGTCGGCCTGTAGCCAGGGCGTGTAGGGAGAAGACGGAAGCCGAAGAAGAAGGAGGCGGAGATGAAGTACCGCGGAACGGCGGATTCGCGCTGCCTTGCCCCGGCGGCAAGGAGTACCCGGATGGTTTGCCTGGGGGTGCTTCTCGTCTTCGTCGCCACCGGCGTAGCGGCCCAGTCGATCGAGCGCGGCTCGATCACCGGCACCATCACGGACCCCAACGGCGACCGCATGCCGGGCGTCAACGTCACGCTCACGTCGGGGGAACTCGGCGCCACGAGCGAGACGATGACCGACGCGAACGGGCGCTACCGCTTCGTCGCTCTGCTGCCGTCCACCTACACCGTCGCAGCCTCGATCGAGGGCTTCTCGACGGCGCAGCAGGAGGACATCGTCCTCACCGTCAACCAGACCCTGAGCGTCGACCTGACGATGCAGTTGGGAAGCATCGAGGACATCATCATCGTCGAGGGCTCACCGCTCATCGACGTCCGCAGTTCGACGCTCCAGACGACGGAACTCAACAACGAGATCCTGATGGAGGTGCCGAGCGACCGCAGCATCCGCAGAATCGTGCAGTTGGCGCCCGGCGTCCACTCCCAGAACGCGGAGGGCAGGCAACCTTCAGCCTTCGGTTCGCCCGGCATGGGCGTCCAGTTCTCGGTCGACGGCGTCATCATCAACAGCCCGGAGGCGGGCGAGAGCGAGGTGCCTCTCGGCCTCTTCTCAGTCGAGGACGTTACCGTCCTCGGCGCCGGCGCCTCGGCCGAGTACGGCGGCTACACCGGCGTAATCGTCAACGTGACGACGAAGCAGGGCTCGAACGACCTGAACGGTCTCGTCGACCTGCAACTCGCGGACAACGACTGGCAGTCCCAGAACACGAACGACCCCGATTTGCAACGCAGCGGCAGCGACCGCACGGATACGGAAGTCCACTTCGACATCGGCGGACCGGTGCAGCGCGACAAGGCGTGGTTCTTCACCTCGTTCAAGTACTACCAGCAGGACTCGAAGGCCAGCGGCGACCATGTCAACGCCCCGACCAACGAGAGGCCCCGCTTCCTCGGCAAGATCAACTGGACGCCGACACAGGAGAAGATCTTCAGCGGCATGCTCGAGTACAGCACCCGCGACCAGGCCTACCAGGGCGCGGACGAGGGTGACTTCATCGCCCCTGGAGCCACCGTCAGCCTGGAGGGGACCCAGTACCTGTTCAACTTCAACTACACGGACATGCTGTCCCAGGACACGCTGCTCGATCTGAAGTTCGGCGGCTATCGCCAGCGTCAGTCCGAGACGCCCGACGGCGGCGATACACCCGCCCGCTACGACATCTATGAAGACCGCCTTACCGAGAACTGGTGGGGGCCCTTCAATGCCAACCGGGAGCGCTACCAGCTCATTGCCTCGGTCAGCCACTTCACGGATGACTTCATCCGCGGCGAGCACGACTTCAAGTTCGGCGTCGAGCTGCAGAACACGCTGGTCAACACGCTCAACCAGTACGCGGGCGGCAAGTTCTACGAGGACTACGCCGGCGAGAACTACATCCTCTTCGAGAGCACCGGCTACGACACCTATGCCGACACCGACAAGATCGTCGGCTACGTGCAGGACTCCTGGGGAATCAACGACCGGGTGAGGCTGAACCTCGGCCTGCGAGCCAACTACTGGCGCGGGGCCGTCGAGTCGGACGTGAACGGCGTCCGCTTCGATCAGGGCAGCGTGTTCACGCCCGGCCTCGGGATCGCGCCGCGCATCGGAGTGAACGTCAACCTCGGCGACGACAACGA
Organism: Acidobacteriota bacterium; assembly: GCA_026708285.1. Classification (GTDB taxonomy): domain Bacteria; phylum Acidobacteriota; class Thermoanaerobaculia; order Multivoradales; family Multivoraceae; genus Multivorans. Next base: position 14,375 of record JAPOVF010000375.1, on the reverse strand, counting down.
CTCCGTGCTGAAGGCCAACTGGGGCCGCTACTTCCACCAGGTCATCTCGCTGTTCTACAGCCGGCTGGCGCCCGAGAGCAACGTGACGGGCTACATCTGGAACGCCGACGACGAGGTCTGGGAGCACGACTTCACCGAAGGGCGAGGTCCCGGCCAGTGGACGATCGACGACGGTCTCAACGTGCCCCACATGGACGCCTTTGACGTCGGCTGGGAGAAGGTGCTCTCGCGTACCGTCTCGCTCGACATCACGGCGACCTATCGCACGAACGACAACTTCCTGGACGGCGTGAACCTCACCGGCGAGTTCGAACCTACGCGGTACACGGATCCCGACAGTGGGCGGAGCTTCAACGTTCTCAACCAGACGAACGAGGGCGAGAACCGGTACTACTTCACGAACGTCAACTACTGCCAGGACTACGGGCAGGCTTACCAGGAGATCACCTGCTTCAGGAAGGTCCGCAAGTACGCCGGGATCACGGCAAGCCTCGCCAGGCGGTGGCGCAACAACTGGCAGTTGCAGGCTTCGTGGACCTACGGCGAGGCAAGAGGCAGCGACAACAACGGCTGGTACGAGTTCCTGGAAGGAAGAGGCTCCCAGCTCGGCAGTTCGACCTTCTTCAGCGACCCGAACATGCAGATCAACGCCTACGGCAACCTGACGATCGATCCAACGCACCTGATCAAGGTTTTGGGCAACGCCCGACTCCCCGGCGGGGTCGTCGTCGGCGGCTACCTCCGCTACTTCTCGGGCAACACCTACAACCAGCTCATCAGGGTGGAAGACGTCGATCAGACTTCGGACATCTACGGCCACCCGGCGGGCTCCTTCCGTCTCGACGACGGCATCAGCCTCGATCTGAGGGTGGAGAAGGAATTCAACATCGGCAATGACCGCGCGGTCGGCGTCGGCATCGATGTCTTCAACGTCGGCAACGCCGACACGGTCATCGAAGCCGAACAGACCCTGAACAGCGACACGCCCTTCGGCGCCCCGAGGCGGCTGATACGCGGTCGGGTCTGGCGAATCGGGGCGCGCTTCCACTTCTAGGCGGCGCCGCGCGGCGGCACGGCGGGTGCGACGGAGGTTGCACCCGCCGGCCGAGGGGCGGAGGAGAGGGTCTCAGCGGCCGCTCGCACTTACCGGGTGGATGGGAGGGGAGTGCTCGCTGCGGTCGGCTGCGCTCCGGTTGGTCGTCGGACGATGAAGGGTCGCAGGGCGTCGCTTGCCGACAGCCTCGCTGCGACCCTCTCCTCCGCCCCTCGGCAGGCTGGAACTCGTCGGGCACCGAAACGGCTACCGCGTGTCGGTGCGCCGGCCTTCTGGCCGGCACCGGGCGCGATGCCGCGAAGCGGCGAGCCCGAGTTCTCCCACCCAGAGCGGCTGCTAGCCTTCGGATTCCAGCATGGGCCGCGAACGATCTGGTCGGAATGACGGGCCTCGTCTGGGGCGCTTCCTGAGAGGGAAGTTGAATCGGTGGATCGGGCTTGCGCTGGCCCTGGTCGTTGCAGGGGTCGTTCTGGTCGGTGTGGCGATCCGGCTACTGTCCGGCGGGGAGGTGGTGGCACCGTCGGGGCATGTGCTGGGTCGGCTTCCGGCCGGGGTCGGGCCCGGTGACCTGAGCCTTCTGCTCATCACGCTGGATACGACCCGGGCGGATCGGATCGGGGCCTACGGGTTCGCTGACATCGAGACGCCGCACATGGATCGGCTGGCGGCGGAGGGGGTGCTGTTCGAGGAGGCGGAGGCGGTGGCGCCGCTGACCTTGCCGGCGCACGCGTCGATCTTCACCGGACAGTTCCCGCCGGCACACGGAGTCAGGGACAACGGCGCTTTCTACCTCGGCGACGAGCACGTCGTCCTGGCCGAGATCCTGAGGGACGAGGGGCTGCGCACCGGCGGCTTCGTGGGGGCGTTCGTGCTCGACGCGAAGTGGGGGATCGCCCAGGGCTTCGACCACTACTTCGACGACTTCGAACTGAGCGACACCGTGCGGCTGGCGCTGAACGAGATCGAACGGCCGGCGGGCGAGGTCACGGACGCCGCGTTGACATGGCTCGACGAGGCCCCGGAGGCGCGCTTCTTCTCCTGGGTCCACTTCTACGATCCGCACTCGCCCTACGAACCGCCGGAACCGTTCGCCAAGCGCTACCGGAACCGTCCATACATCGGCGAGATCGCCTACGTCGACTCGCAGGTCGGCCGGTTGCTGGACTGGCTCGACCAGAACGGGCGCGCCGACGACACCGTCGTCATCGTGATCGGAGATCACGGCGAAAGCCTCGGCGAGCACGGCGAATCCGGCCACGGCTTCTTCGTCTACGAGGGGGCGACGCGGGTTCCCTTCATCCTTCGCGCGCCCTACGACACGATGCGGGGCCGCAGGATCGGCGACGTGGTCAGGGCGGTCGATGTCTTCCCGACCGTCCTCGACCTGCTGGCGGTCGACGCCGGCCAGGCGGAGCGGGACTCCTCCTTCGAAGGCGCAAGCATCGTCCGGCTCCTGACCGGCGCGTCCGGGCCGCGCCTGCCGGCCTACGCGGAAGCCGTCTATCCGCGCTATCACTACGGCTGGAGCGACCTCGCCGCGCTGCGGGTCGAAAACATGAAGTACGTCGCCGCGCCCCGGCCCGAGTTGTACGACCTGGCCGTCGACCCGGCCGAGCGGAACAACCTGTACTCCGCGCGACCTGACGAGGCGGACCGGATGGCCTCGATGCTCCAGTCCCTCGAGTCGCGATGGGCCGACGTGGCGCGGCCGGCGGCGATCGAGGAGATCGACCCGGAAACCCGGTCGCGTCTCGCCGCCCTCGGCTATCTGGCCAGTTTCGGCGGCAGTACCGACGAGAGCGTGGACCGGGCCCTGCTCGCCGACCCGAAGGACCGGATCCATCTCTACAACCTGATGCGCGACGCCCGCGAGGCTTCGCTCCAGGGGAACCGGCCGGCGGCCGTCGAAGCCCTCGAACGGGTGCTCAGCGAGGACCCGTCGGTGATCGACGCCTGGGTCCGGCTCGGCGACGAGCAGGTGCGCGGCGACGACACCGGCGCCGCGATCGAGAGCTACCGGAGAGCCATCGAACTGAAGCCCGACTACGCCCACGCCGTGATCAACCTCGCCAACGCCTACCGCAGGGCCGGCGCGGCGGAGGAGGCGATCCTCGGCTACCAGGAGTTCCTGCGGCTCGATCCACGCAACGCGATCATCCACTACGAACTCGCGCGGATGCTCGTGGACCACGGCGACCTGGAAGGCGCCGAGGGACACCTCAGCGAAGCCGCGGCCCTGTCGCCGGAGATGGGCGCCGCGGTGGTCAGTCAAGGCGCCGTGGCGCTCCTGCGGTCCGATCTCGTCAACGCGGAGCGGCTCTTCGAGCAGGCGTTGACGATCCAGCCGGACGTGCGGCTCGCCCACTTCAACCTCGCCCTGCTCGCCGAGGAGCGCGGCGACCCACGTGCAGCCGCCGACTTCTACCGCCGCGAACTCGATGTCCACCCACAGAGCTACCGGGTCCAGTTCAACCTCGGCCGGCTGCTGGACAGCCTCGGCGACCGCTACGGCGCGGCCGCAGCCCTGGAGCAATCGATCGAGATCAACCCGGGGTTCGCCGTCGGCCACTTCTTCCTGGCCAAGTCCCTCGTCGACCGCAACGAACAACTGGACCGCGCGATCGAACTGGCCCGCATCGGCCTCGAACTCGACCCGGGCTCGGACATGGCGCCCATGGGCCACTACCTGCTCGCCGACATCTACACCCGCCTCGGCCAGCCGGAAGAGGCGCGGCGGGAACTCGCTTCCGCCCGCGCCCTGGAACGCCGGGGTTGACTAACCACTGGGTGCGCCGGCCTTCTGGCCGGCATCGGGCGCGACGCCGCAAAGCGGCGAGCGCGTGCCTTGCCCTCACCCTGGTCCTCCTCACCGCCTGCGCCCCACCGACCGACACCGACCCAGCCACCTCCACCCAACCCCCCATTTTCCTCGACGCCGCCCCCGCCGCAAACCTCGACTTCATCTACTTCAACGGGATGTCCGGCGAGCACTACTTCAACGAGATCATGGGCGGCGGCGCCGCCCTGTTCGACTTCGACAACGACGGCGATCTGGACGTCTACCTCCTCCAGGGCCGGATGCTCGGCCCGGATCTCACCTTCCCGCCGCCTCCCGGCACGCCGCTCACCGATCGCCTCTACCGCAACGACCTGGAGCCCGGCGCCACCAGCACCGACCTCCGTTTCACCGACGTCACCGACGCAAGCCGCATCGAAGCCGACGGCTACGGCATGGGCGTCGCGACCGGCGACTTCGACAACGACGGCTGGACGGACCTCTACGTCACGAACTTCGGCTCCAACCAGTTGCTGCGAAACCGCGGTGACGGCACCTTCGACGACGTCACGGCCGCCTCCGGCGCCGACGATCCCCGCTGGTCCGTCGCCGCCACGTTCTTCGACTTCGACCGCGACGGCTGGCTGGACCTCTACGTCGGCAACTACGTCGACTACTCGCTGGCAGACAACACGCCGTGCCCGCTCCCGAGCGGCGTCATGACCTACTGCGCCCCCGGCGCCTACCGGCCGGCCGCCGACAGCCTGTTCCGCAACCGCGGCGACGGCACCTTCGAGGACGTGTCGGCTCCGTCGGGAATCGGCACCGAGCCCGGTTCGGGCCTCGGCGCCGTTGCCGCCGACTTCAACGGCGACCGGTGGATCGACCTCTATGTCGCGAACGACCTGATGTGGAACCGGCTGTGGATCAACCGGGGCGACGGCACCTTCGCCGACAACGCCCTGCTGGCCGGAGTCGCCGTCAACAGCGAAGGCCAGCCCGAGGCCGGGATGGGCGTCGACGCCGGGGACTTCGACGGCGACGGCGACCCGGACATCGTCCTCAGCCACCTGGAACAGGAGACGAACACCCTCTACGTCAACGGCGGCGCCGGACTGTTCCGGGACCAGTCGGCGTCGTCCCAACTCGGCCCGCCGAGCCTGCCGTTCACCGCCTTCGGCATCGGCTGGATCGACTACGACAACGACTCCTGGCTCGACCTGCTCGTCGTCAACGGCGCCGTGATCGGCATCGACGCGCTGATCCGGGAGGGCGACCCCTACCCGCTACGGCAGACTGACCAGCTCTTCCACAACCTCGGCGACGGCAGCTTCGCGGAAGTCACGCCCGAGGCCGGGGCCATTTTCGAGTCGTCCGAGGTCAGCCGCGCCGCCGCCTTCGGTGACGTCGACAACGACGGCGACCTCGACGTCGTCGTCGTCAACAGCAACGCGCCGACCCGTCTGCTCCTGAACCAGGTCGGCCAGAACCGCCCCTGGCTCGGCTTCCGGCTCGTAGCCCACGACCGCGACGCGCTGGGTGCCCAGGTCCTCATCCACCGCCAGGGCGCAACGCCCATCTGGCGCCATGTTCACACCGACGGCAGCTACGCCTCGGCCCGCGACCCCCGGGTCCTAGTGGGGTTGGGGGAAGGCGCGAACGCCGCCGTCAGCCACGTCGAGGTCCGTTGGCCCAATGGCACGGCGGAACGCTGGACGGAGGTGAGCTCCGGCGAGTACCAGACGCTGGTGCAGGGCGAGGGAGATCAATAGGGCGGAAACGCGTCCGCCACCCTGGCGCAGCACGCTTCGCTCCGTTCGTACCGCTCCAGGTTGCGGGAGAGCCGCCGCTCCTCGCCCGTCCTACCCTGCCGGCGGGCCTCCTCCACGAGAGTGCGCTGGATGCTGACCGCCTCTTCGAAGCTGCCCGCTTCGGCGAGCGCCATGGCGGCGGTTTCGGCCGTGGACGCCGAGTTGTCGGCCTCCAGCAGCGCGCCGGCGAGGGCGACGGCCCGCCCGCCGTCGCGAAGCGATGGGTCCGGGGCACCGGCCAGCAGTCTCGCCAGCGAGTGAGCGGCCCGGCCGTCCGTCGACTCGACGCGCAGCCGCGCTTGGAGCGTCGCCCTGGCCTCGGCGAAACGCCCCAGGCCCATCAGCACGGTCGCCTCGCGCAGCCAGGCGAGGCCATCGATGGGCTCGATCTCCCGGACCCGCGTGTAGTGCGGCAGGGCTTCCTCGAGCCGGCCGGTACGCACCAGGGCCTCGGCGAAGCCAAAGTGGATCTGCGGCGTCCGCTGACCCTCGGGCACCAGGCGCACGGCCTCGCGAAGTTCCACAACGGCCAGTTCGAACTTGCCCGTCTGCGCCAGCACGGCGCCGAGTCCAAGCCGTGCATCGCCGTTCGCAGCGTCACTCTCGAGCACTTGGCGGTAGGTCGCCTCCGCCTCATCGAGCCGCCCCAGCCGGGTCTGGACGTTGCCGAGGGTCAGTTGCGCCTCCACCAACCCCGGTTCGAGTTCGACCGCCCGGCTGAGGTGCTCCAGGGCTCGGTCGTTTCGCCCCAGTTCACTCAGGAGCGCGCCAAGGTCCGAGTGGGCCTCGGCATTCTCGGGCTCCAACCGGACCGCGACGCCGAAGTGCTCCAGGGCCGCTTCCGGGTCGCCCCGGCGAACCAGCAGCGTCGCCAGGCTCTGGTGCGCGCGCACACTCGTGGCGTCGGCCGCCACCGCCTGCCGGTACGCGGATTCCGCCTCGGCCAGCCGACCCTCGCGGGCGGCGGAATGGCCTCGGTCGAGGTGGGGCAAGGCGCCGATCGCGAGCGTCGTCAACTCGTGCATCAGCGGATCGGCCATGGCGACACGGTTCGGCCCACTCCGCGCCAGCGCTTCTTCGGCCTGTTCGAACTCGCCCAACTCGCGGTAGGCCTGACCGAGGTGGTAGTGGAGGACGGAAGCTCTCGGCTGGAGTGTCAAGGCTCGCCGGAATTGCTCGATCGCCTCGGCGTATGCGCCTCTCTGCTCGGCGACCCGGCCCAACCCGTAGGCCACGGCGGCCGAGTCGTCCACCGCCGCGGCCCGGATGTAGAGCAGTTCGGCCTCTTCGATCCGGCCCTGTTCGACTTCCAGGTCGGCGAGCCGGACGAGGGCCGGCGCGTCGTCCGGTCGGAGATCGAGCGCGTGACGGAAGGCCGTAGCGGCCGCCTCGACATCGCCGCTACCCGCCGCGAGGACGCCCAGGTAGTAGGCCCACTCGAATGACTCCGGCGCCAAAGTGTGCGCCTTCGCGTAGCAGGCCCGCGCCGCCTCGAGCAGGCGGTGGGCCTGGTAGAGGCGGCCCAGGTCGCCAAGGGCCTGCGCCTGCTCGGCGGTGTCCGCGTCGTCGTTGGCTAGCAGCGCGTCGAGAGCGCCGCGCCGGACCTCCAACTCGCGGGCCAGGGGCGGTTCCAGCTCCGAGAGGGCCGGATGGGGGATCGCGGCTTCGGGCGCGGGCGCCGGCGCCTCGTCGCCACCGGGGGAGCAAACAAAGAAGACCGCGGAAAGGAGAACGACTCCGATCGCCCCTTGGGGCACGCCACGCGCCCGGGCCCCGCTGCTCATCCATCGATCCTAGCGGTCAGTGGTCCGATTGCCTCGTGTATCGTGACCACGGCTTCATCGAATGCAGGCACCACGCTCCGCCGAGATCGTCCGGTTCGTGCCGCTCATCTGTGTCATCGCAATGGCGGCACCTCGCGCCGGGGTGCAGGCACAGGCAGCTAACGCCTCGCTTTCCCCGCCAGTCGTCCCCGGATACGAGCACCTCCGGCTGGCCGGCGCCACCGACGAAGCCGCGCTGGGCGAGATCCTCCTGGGCGAACTGAACTGCCTGTCCTGCCATCAGGCGACGGAGGCCACGGCCAAGCGGATCCCCACGAGAACCCCACCCGATCTCGACCGGATCGGCGAACGCGCCACCGACCGCTGGCTCGTCGACTATCTGAGCGCACCGCACGAGCAGAAACCGGGCTCCACGATGCCGGAGATCCTCCACTCCCTGGAGCCGGACGAACGGCAACGAGTCACAAGGACGCTCGTCGGCTACCTCGCTTTCCGCGGGGCGGGGGCCGCGCCGGCAGACCAGAACGCCGCCCGCAGCGACTTCACCGACGGCTTCCCGGTTCATCGCTTCCGCTCCACGGTCGAACGCGGGCGCAGGCTCTTTCACTCCGTCGGCTGCGTCGCCTGCCATGCTCCCGAAGGCGCCGCAGGCGAACCGGCCATCCCTTCCGTCCCCCTGCCCGACCTGGGCGCGAAGACCTCCGTGGGAGCGCTGACGGAGTTCCTGCTCGACCCGCGCGGCGCGCGGCCGAGCGGACGCATGCCGCCGCTTCATCTCGCGCGGGACGAGGCCGAGGACATCGCGGTCTACCTGCTCCGGGGACAGACGCCCCTGGTGGTCGAGCGCCGCCGCGGCTTCGAGTTCGAGTACTTCCTCGACCCGGAGCAGGACGAGGACGTTGCCGGTTTCTTCGACCGTCCGGCACCGAACCTCGACCGGGCGGAGCCGGCGGCCATCGGCCAGATCTCCACCCTCTCGCTCAACCTGCCGGCGAAGATGAACTACGGCAACCACGCGGTCCGCTACAGCGGCCTCCTGACCCTGCCCGCGGCCGGGAACTACACCTTCACCCTGAGCGCCGACCGGCGGTCTGGTTCCACGCTGCGGATCGGTGACGAGGTCGTCGCTTCGAAGCCTCAGTCCAGCGCGCGGGCAACGGCCGTCGAACTCGACCTGAATGGAGGGGATCACCGCGTCGAGGTGGCGTACTTCATCCGTGGCAGCATCGAAGAGCCGTTCGTCGACGTGCGCGTCGCGGGAGACGCGCTGGAAACGGACACGCCGCTCGAAGGCATCACGAGCTACGAGAACGTGCGCCTGCGACCCGCCGGCGCTCCGCCGGCGCCGCGTCAGTGGGACGAGGAAGGCGGCAGCGCGTTGTTCGCCCGTTTCGGCTGCGCGTCGTGCCACACCTCGCCGGGGGTCGATCCTGAGCGGGGCCGGACCTACGCCGTGTCCCGCGAGAAGGCCCCCGATCTGAACGCTCTCGACCCGGAACGGGTGCTCGCCGCGCCCGCCATGCACAGCGGGCCAACGTCACCGCGCTACCGGCTCGCCGGCCACCAGAAGCGGGCGATACGCGCCACACTGGCCGCCCTCGCCGATCTTCCGGCAAGTCGACAGGCCGAGCAGGAGATCGTCCATACGATGGCGAGCTTCAACTGCTACGCCTGCCACCGGCGACGCACCGGTGAGGCGGTGGTCGGTGGCCCGGGCGAGGTGCGCGCCCGGTACTTCCGGGTCGTGGACGACCAGGACCTGGGCGATGAGGGACGGTTGCCGCCTCCCCTGCACGGGATCGGCGGCAAGCTGAAGCCGAGGGCGCTCCGTTCCATCCTGCAGGGACTCGACCTGCACGTCCGCCGCGACTTCATGGAGGTCAGGATGCCGTCCTTCCCGGCTGACGCCGTCGAACGGCTCGCGGCGGCGCTCGAGATCGCCGACGCCTCGCCCGGCGATCTGGTTGAGCGGGCCTTCTCACCTGCGGCCTCCAACGACGGAATGGAGCTCCTGGGCACGGGCGGCATGAGCTGCGTCACCTGCCACGACATCCACACCAATCGCGCGCCGGGCATCTCGACGATCGACCTCGCAACCGCCTACGACCGGCTGCGGCCTGCATGGGTCGCCCGGTTCCTGCGGGATCCGGCGACAATCCGGCCGGGCACGAGGATGCCCGCCTACTGGCCCGAGGGCGCCTCGAACTTCCCGCATCTCGGCGGCGGCACCGTCGACGGCCAGATCGAGGCGATCTGGAGTTTCCTGTCGCGCGGCACCTCGATGCCGACGCCGGAGGGCATGGACATCGGTGCCGAAATGGTCCTGGTGCCCGAGGACCGTCCCCTCGTCTTCCGCACCCACATGATCGACGTCGGTCCGCGGTCGATCGCGATCGGTTATCCCGAGAACGTCCACGTCGCCTTCGACGCGAACACCGTCCGCCTGGCCAAGATCTGGCGCGGCGGCTTCTTCGACGCGAAGGGCACCTGGCAGGGCAGGGCGGGTCAGTTCTTCGGGCCCTACGGCACGGACGTCCTGAACCTGCCGCCCGGCCCGACGCTGGCAAGCCTCGACGACATCGACACCCCGTGGCCCAACCCCGGCCGGGGCGATCGGAACGTCGGCGGGCGCTTCCTCGGCTACCGGCTCGACGAACAGGGTCGCCCCGTTCTCCGCTACCGGGTGGCGGACATCCTGGTCGAGGAGACGCCGACGCCACTGCATGCTGGGGGCGGCGCGGATCTGATCCGCCGCTTCCGGCTCGCCGCGGGCGCCGCTCCCCGCCCTCTCTTCCTGCTGCTCGCGGAAGGGGAGGGGATTTCCGTGGTCCCGGACGGGACATGGCGAGTGGACAACACGCTCGCCGTGGCCCTCGAATCGACCGCCGATCTCGAACCGATCGTCCGGGAATCCCAGGGAGTCCGCCAGCTCCTGCAACGGATCGAACTCGAACCGGGCGAGACGCTCGCACTGGACGTGACGCTGTCATGGTGAGCTGCCGCCGCAGGGGCCCGAAGAACCGCGGCGAGATCATCGCGGTCGCGCTCGTCGCGTTCCTGCTGCCCCTGCCGCTGTTCGCTCAGGAACCGCCTGACGAGGAGCTACGGGAACTGACGGACAAGGAGCTGCTGGCCCGCCAGCAGGCGGACGTCGGCCCCCGGATCGCCGCCGAGGAGCCCTACTACCGGGTGCTCACCATGCCGCTCAACGAAGGGATGTCGATGGAAATCGGCGGGCTGCTCCAGCTCTCCGACGGCCGCATCATGGCGGCGACGCGGCGCGGTGAGATCTTCATCGTCGAGAACGCCTTCAGCGATCCGCCGGCGCCGGTCTTCAAGCAGTGGGCGTTCGGCCTCGGCCAGCCCCTCGGCCTGCTCGAACGTGACGGCTGGATCTACGCCGCCCAGCGCGGCGAGCTGACGCGCCTCCGGGACACCGACGGCGATGACCGCGCCGACGTCTTCGAGACGGTCACGGACGCCTGGGAGACCAGCGGCGACTACCACGAGTACGTCTTCGGACCGCGGTCGACACCCGACGGCAAGCTCTGGGTGACCCTGAACATCCCGTTCGGCGACCAGCCCTACGGGCACGCGCCCTGGCGCGGCTGGGCGGCCCGCGTGGACCCGTCGACCGGCGACACGGAGTTCGTGGCCGCCGGTTTGCGCTCTCCCGCCGGGGTCGAGGTCAGCCCCTGGGGCGAGGTCTTCTACACCGACAACCAGGGCGAGTGGAACAACGCCTCCAAGCTCTCGCTGATCGAGGTCGGCGACTTCCACGGCCATCCGCACGGCATGGCTTCGACCCACCTTCCCGAGTCGCAGGTCGAGCCGCCGCCGGAAGGCCAGCCGGAAGGCGGGACCTACATGAAGGACCTGCACGAACTGATTCCCAACTACCGCATGCCCTCCGTCTGGTTTCCCTACGTCAAGATGGGGCAGTCCCCCTCCGGCCTCAGGTGGGACACGACCGGCGGCAAGTTCGGGCCCTTCGAAGGTCAGGTCTTCGTCGGCGACCAGCACCACGCGATGGTCATGCGCGTCTTCCTGGAGAAGGTCGGCGGCCACTGGCAGGGCGCCGCCTTCAACTTCCGGCGCGGCCTCGACAGCGGCGTGATCCGCCTGGCGTTCGCCGACGACGGTTCGCTCTTCGCCGGCATGTCGGACCGCGGCTGGGGCGGCGTCGGCCCCGAACCTCACGGACTTCAGCGGATCGTCTGGACAGGGGCGGTGCCGTTCGAAGTCCACGAGATGCGGGCTCGGCCCGACGGCTTCGAACTCACCTTCACCCGGGCCGTCGATCCGGCGACGGCCGGCGACCCCGCGTCCTACCGCATGGAGAGCTACACCTACCGTCTTAGCGAGAACTACGGCGGCCCGGAGGACGACAAGCTGGTGGTCGCCGTCCGGTCCGCCCGGTTCGCTCCGGACGGCTTGAGCGTCCGCCTGGGGGTCGAGCCGTTGCGGGCCGGCTACGTCCACGAACTGCACCTCGATGGAGTCCGCAGCGGCGACGGCGAACCGCTGCTTCACCCGGAGGCTTACTACACCCTCGTCAACATCCCCGATTGAAAGGAGCACACCTCATGTGGCAGATCAAGTTCCGCCTCGCTCCCCTGACCATCCTGCTTGCGCTGGCGATCGCCTGCGCTCCGACGCCGCCAGCCACCGAAGAGGCCGCACCCGGCACCCACGACGACCTGCTCCAGCTCTTCGAGGACTTCCGCGTCTTCCAGGAACCGGAGATCGTGGACGGTGTGCCGGACTACACCACCGAGGCGATGGCTCGCCAGCGTGACGGCCTCGAGGACTACAAGAGGCGGCTCCACGCGATCGACATCTCGGAATGGACCGTCTCCGACCAGATCGACCACCACCTGGTCCGCGCCGAGATGAACGGGCTCGACTTCCACCACCGCGTCACCCGGCCCTGGTCGCGCGACCCGGCGTTCTACCTGATGTCGCAGGGCGGCGCCGGCCCGGCGATGTCGGGCTTCCGATCGCTGTTCCGCGGCGACCCGCCGTTCGACGAAGCGGAACTCGCCCAGTACCGGACGACCCTCCAGGCGGTGCCGAAGGTCTACGAGCAGGCAAAGTCCAACCTGACCGAGGCGGTGCCCGATCTCGGCGGGATCGCGATCTGGGCCGCTCCGCGGGAGGCGCGCATCTACGACGAGATCGCGGAACAGCTCGCCGAACATCATCCGGAACTCGTCGCCGACGCCGAGGCCGCCCGCGATGCGGTGCTCGCCTTCGGCGGCTGGGTCGAGGAGAACAAGCCGTCGTGGAGCGGCGTCGCCGGCATCGGCAAGGAGAACTACGACTGGTGGCTGCGCAACGTCCACCTGTCGCCCTACGGCTGGGAGGAGAGCCGGATGATCGTCGAGCAGGAGTACAACCGGCTCGTCACGTTCCTGGCCCTGGAGGAGCACCGCAACCGCGACCTGCCGCCGTTCGACATCGCCGACACCCCGCAGAAGTACGCCGACAACCTGCACGAGGCGCTGCGCTACGTCGTCGACTTCCTGCGCGACGGCGAAGTCATGACCGTTCCGGACTGGGTCGACCCGCACGACTACAGCGATCCCGAAGAGCCGCCGGAGCCGTTGCCGTCCGACACGAGCATCGACCACAAGGCGCGCGAGCGCGAGATCCTGCCCGGTGAGACCCACGAGTACATCGGCCACATGCTCGACGACCAGCGGCGCCAGCGCGACGACCGGCCGATCCGCGGCGCCGACCGCCGCTTCAACATGGAGTGGATGCGGATGGAGGGCTGGGCGGTCGCCCTCGAGGAACTCACGATGCAGGCCGGCGTCCTCGACGAACGGCCCCGCCGCGGCCGCGAGGTCGAGTACCTGATGAACATCTCCCACATGAGCCTGGCGCTGCCCGACCTCGCCATGCACGCGAACCTGATCACCTTCGACGAGTCGAGGAAGCTCTGCGCCGCGCTGATGTCCAAGGGCTGGTCCCAGGAAGACGAGCGCATGGTCTGGTACGAGATGGAGTCCAACCTCCGCTTCCCCGGCTTCCATACCGGAGTCGTCGTCGGCAAGGCACACTTCATGAAGCTGTTCCGCGAGCGCGCGATGCAGCTCGGCGACGAGTTCGTGCTCCGCGACTTCATCGACGAGTTCCTCGCCGGCGGGATCATCCCGATCTCGCTGATCCGCTGGGAGATGACCGGCTACGACGACGAGATCCGGTTCCTTCTGGGCGAGGACGACGTGCCGAACCGCGTGTTCGATCCGGCGCTGCAGCTCGCGGACCGCATGTAGGTAGGCTGCCCGCCGCATGGAGTACCGCACGCTCGGCCACACGGGTCTCAAGGTCTCGCCGCTCGGCCTCGGCACGAGCAACTTCGGCGACGTGACGCCGGAGGACGAGTCCCGGCGGATCATCGAGCGGACGCTCGACGCCGGCGTCAACCTGATCGATCTGGGCCACATCTACGGCGACGGTCTCGCCGAGCGGATCGTCGGCAGCGTGCTCAAGGAGACCGGCCGGCGCCACGAGGTCGTGATCTCGACGAAGATCTACCCGGGCGAGTTCGATGACGAAACGGGGCTAGCGCGCGTAGAGCACGTCCCCGGACAGAACCCGAACGAGCAGGGGCTGTCCCGGGCCGGCATCCTGAACGCCTGCGACGCGGCGCTGCGCCGGCTGCGGACGGACCACATCGACCTCTACCAGACCCACCGGCCCGACTTCGGCATCCCGATCGACGAGACGCTGCGCGCGTTCGACGACCTGGTCCGGGCCGGCAAGGTGCGGTACATCGGCTGCTCGACCTACCCCGCCTGGGGCGTAATGGAAGCGCTCATGGTGAGCGAGCTGAAGGGCTACGTCCGCTTCGCATCCGAGCAGGCGCCCTACAACCTGCTCGACCGCCGGATCGAGAACGAGCTGATCCCGCTGTGCAGCAGGCACGGCCTCGGCATCCTGGC
>JAPOVF010000120.1 GCA_026708285.1 Acidobacteriota bacterium | reverse complement strand
GCAGCGAGGTCGAGCGTCTGCAGGCCCGCGAGAGGGAGTTGCAGGCCGACGTCGAGGCTGTGAAAGCGACCCGCGCCTGGCGGTTGCACGAGCGCCTGCGGATACTCCACCGTTCCGGTGATTGACGGCCTGCTTGCTTGGGACCGAATGAGAGCAAGGGGACAGAACCGTTGACGCGTGTGGGCCTCGTGTGCAGCGAGGCGCTGGGAGAACGGGCTGCCGGAATCGGGATCCGCTATCTGGAGATGGCGCGCCGGCTTCCGGCCCTGGGCTTCGACGTCGTCCTCGTGTCTCCCTGGCGGTCGGAGCAGCCGCCCGAACGGGGAGGCGGCCGGTTCGAGGTGCGGAGATTCGATTCCGCGCCGCTTCCGGAACTGCTGGCGGGGTGCGATGCAGTGGTAACTCAGGGGCAGTTGGCGAACAACGTCCTTCACGAGCTGCCCGATCTGCCCACGGCGGTCGATCTCTACGATCCGTTCCTGGTCGAGAACCTGACGCACTTCGACACCCTGGGTCTCGATCCATACCGGAACGACCACCGCACCTGGGTTCATCAACTGTCTCGCGGCGACTTCTTCCTCTGCTCGTCACCCGAGCAGCGGGCCTACTACCTGGGCTTCCTGACGGCCCTGGGCAGAGTGAATCCGCACCGATACCGCGATGATCCAGAGTACTCCGGTCTCATCGTCGAAGCGCCCTTCGGCGTGCCGGAGCCCTTACCCGACTACCGGCCGTTGCTGCCGCCCCGCGGACCGGGCGAGCGGCGCCTCTTGTTCGGCGGCTTGTACGACTGGTACGACCCCGAGCCTCTGCTGGTAGCTTTCGCATCGTTGTCCCACCCGACCGCGCGCCTGCTGTTCGTTCGGCAGCCCCCTGGAGCGGGAGCGCCGCAGCGGCTGCTCGCGGAAGTGGAGGCGCGGAGTCGGCGCGAGGGGTCCGACCGGGTCGGCTTCCTCGAGTGGGTGCCGTTCGAGCGACGCTACGACCTCCTCCGGGATGTGGACGCACTCGCCGCCTGCCATCGACCCGGACTGGAAACAGACCTGTCGCTACGCACCCGGTTCGTCGACGCACTCGCGGTCGGCTGTCCGGTGCTGACCACCGAGGGCGGCACGGTGCCCCGCCTGTTGAGGGAGTGGGACGCCGGCCTGGTCGTCCCCTGCGGCGACGTGGGCGGGCTGAGAGCCGGTCTGGCGGAACTGGTCGCAGGTGGCCCGGATGTCGAGGCGCGAGCCCGACGCGGTCGGGAGCACGCTCTGACGACCTTCTCCTGGGAGCGCAGTCTGGCGCCCCTGGTGACTTTCCTGGATTCTCCTCGTGTCGACCCCACGAAGGAGGAGTTCGCGTTCAGGCCGGAGACGGCGGCCCCCTCGGACGACTTGGGCTTCCGGTTGCGGCGCTGGTTTCGAAGGCGTCTTGCGGGAGCGTAGAAGGCGCGAAGTGATGAGGGTACCTGTGAGTCATCGGACAGACATCGACAGCGTCGACGTGCTCGTCGTGAGTTGGAATGGCCGTCACCACCTGGAGACGCTGCTGCCGGTCCTCGAGACCCAGCAAGTACCGGGCGCCACCGTGAAAGTCAGACTGTTCGACAACGGATCCACCGACGACACGGTCGTGTGGGTGCGATCCGCGCACCCGCGGGTGGACGTGGTGGCGCATCCGGGCAACATCGGCTTCAGCGCCGCGAACAATCGACTGGCGGAGAAGAGCAGTGCGAGCGCGCTGGCGCTGGTCAACAACGACACCCGACCGCAGTCGGACTGGCTGGCCGAACTGGTCATGGCCTTGCGTCAGGCGCCGCCAGACGTCGCCGCGCTTTCCGGCTGCATCGTCGACTGGGACGGTAGCCGGCTGGATTTCGGCCGGGGCGTGATGACCTTCGACGGTCACGCGTTTCAGCTCGACTATCACCGACCGATGACAGACGTCGAGCTCCCGGAAGAGGGCGGCGAGTTGCTATTCCCCTGCGGTGGCAACATGATCGTTCGCCGTGACTCTTATCTGGCGGCGGGCGGTTTCGACGAGACGTACTTTGCGTACCTGGAAGACGTCGATCTCGGTTGGCGGTTGTGGTCCGCCGGAGAGAGGGTGCTAACCGCGCCTCGCGCGGTGGTCCACCACCGTTCGATGGCGACCAGCCAGTTGCTCGGCAACGCCAATCGGGGACTGCTCTTCGAGCGCAATGCGTATCTCACCGCGTTCAAGAACTACGATTCCGAGCTGTGGCCGAAGCTGATGCCGGTCGTGCAGATGACGCTGCTCGCCCGCATTCAGCACTTGCTCGCCTATCGAAACCCCTACGGTCACGAGCTGGCCGTCGATCCGTACGGCGCTCCAGAAGAGGGGTGGGCCCGTGCACCGGCGAGCACGGTGACCAGAGCCGGCGGCCCGTCCGGCGTGCGGCGGACGGTCCTCGACTCCGGAGCGCGCGATGCCTGGGAGCGGCTGCGGTCCGTCGTCGCGCTACGCACGAGACTCAGAAGGTTCCTGCGGCCGCAGCCCGAACTGCCTGATGGCGTGCCTGCGATCGTCGACGAGCAGACCCTGGCCCAGGTACGGGCTCTGTCTTCGATCGTCCGCGGACTGGACGGCGCGGTCGAACGGCGGCGCCGGATTCAGGCCAGGCGCCGCCGGCCGGACGCCGAGATCTTCGAGCGCTTTCCACTCTACGTCGTGCCGACCTATCCGGGCGACGAGCAGTTGTTCGAGAGTGTCGGCTTTGAGTCGTTGTGGCCCGAAGAAGTCACGTTGGTCCGTCGCAGCCTGGAAGACGTCATGGAGGTGGAGCAGTGACCGGTGCGCCGGACTTCAGTGTAGTCATCCCGACCTTCAACCGTCTGACCGCACTCAAGGAGGTTCTCGAGGCGTTGGACGCCCAGGAAGGGCCGAGATTCGAAGTTCTCGTGGTAAACGATGGCAGTAGCGACGGAACTACCGCGTGGCTGGACCAGCGTGTGGCCGAACGCGGTGAGGCCTCGCCCGCGCTACGCGTGCTCCACCAGCAGAACACGGGGCCGGCGGTAGCGCGCAATAGAGGCGTGACGGCGGCGCGGGGGCGCTGGGTGGCCTTTCTTGGTGACGACACTGTCCCCTCGCCGGGATGGCTCGCTGCGCACCACCGGGTCCAGAACGGGGATCTCGCGCGTTCCGTTCGCGCGGCCGGTGGCTGCGTCGGCGTCATCGGCCGCACGGACTGGCACCACCGCATGCGCCGTACACCCTTCCTCGATTACATCAACGAGCAGGGACTGCAGTTCGGTTTCGCCCTGATCGAGGACGAAGACAACGTGCCCTTCAACTTCTTCTACACGTCGAATCTATCGGTGGACCGGGACGCAATGGCTGCCGAGCCCTTCGACCCGGCGTTTCCGTTCGCGGCCTGGGAGGACGTGGAGGCGGGTTTCCGGCTCGCCGCGCAGGGATTGCGGCTGCTCTACCGGCCGGCGGCGCACGTCGCGCACGACCATCCGACCGATCTGGC
>JAPOVF010000026.1 GCA_026708285.1 Acidobacteriota bacterium | reverse complement strand
CTGCTACGAGTTCATCGACTACTACGGCGGCGAACGTGCCGATGTCCTGCCGCTCTTGCCCCCGGACCTTGGACCCGAATCCTCCGTCCTGGAGGTCGGCTGCGGCCGTGGCGCGACCGCGGCCCTGATCAGCGAGCGTTTCGGCTGCCACACCGTCGGCATCGAACTGAATCCCGAAGCGGCACGCGCGGCGGAGAGCCGGCTCGACCGGGTGATCCGGGGTGATGTTCAGGCCGTGGAACCCGGAGAGACCTTCGACGCGATCGTCGCCTTCGAGCTGTTCGAACACCTGACCGACGGCCAGGCGTTCCTCGAACGGGCCGCCGGCTGGCTTCGTCCCGGCGGACGAATGGTGTTCTCGGTGCCAAACGTCGGCCACTACTCGGTGGTCGAGGACCTGGTCGCCGGGAGGTGGGACTACATCCCCATGGGACTCCTCTGCGCCACCCACGTCCGCTTCTTCACCCGCCGCACGCTCGAGGACTGGCTGCATGCGGCCGGCTTCGACCGCTACCGGATCGACGCCCAGACGACTCCTCTGCCGCCCCGGATCGACGCGCTGCCCGCGTCGATGGCGCCCGACCGCGAGAGCCTGGCCACGGCCGGCTTCTACGTCTCGATCTTCACCTAGCAGCCACCTGCGGCCCCCCCTCCAGGTCGTCGCCAAAGGCCCGCAGCAGCGCTTCACCGGTGCGGCGTTCCGTGTAGGTCTCGGCGATCGCCCGCCCCGCCAGACCGAGCCGGCGGCGCAGGTCCCGGTCACGCCAAAGGTGCTCCACCGCGCCTCGAAGCGCCTCCGCGTCGCCGAACGGCACCTTGATCGAGGCCCGGTCTTCCGGATCGAGGTCGCGGTGGGAGGGAATGTCCGTCAGAACGCAAGGACGGGCGCAGCCCATCGCTTCGAGCGCGAGCAAGCCGAAGCCCTCGAGAGGGGACGAGGGTCCGATGCACAGGTCGACACCCTGGATCAGTGCAGGGACCTCAGCGGGCGGAACGTGACGGTGCCTCTCCGCCTCGGGCCAGAAGGCGAGTTCTGCGGCATCCGCATCGAGCGATAGGCGCACCAGGTCGAGACGGTGCCCGCTGCGCTCGAAGAGCGGACGCAGCGCCCGAAGGCACCAGGCGACCCCCTTCACCTCGAGCGCCCAGTGCCCAGTGACGAGAACCCGTAGCCGGCCGTCGTCGATTCGCTCCCTCGGCGGCGGCCGGAACAAGTCCGGCTCGAAGGGCTGCGGAATCCACTCGGCCACTACGCCGTGTCGATCGTGGATGGTACGGGCGAGGTGCGGCGACACGACCAGCTTGCGAGCCGGCAACTCGTACGCGGCTCGCATCCCCTCGCGTTCGGCCACCGTCAAGGTTTCGTGACCCGGCTCGTACCCCTGGCACAGGTGGCACGCGAGCCGTCCGGCCACTTCGATCGCCGGAGCGACCGTCGGCGCCAACGTCCCCACCGCAACCTCGACCCCCGGCAGCGATCGCCGATCCAGCGCCCCAACCTGCCGGTACAAGGTGTCGGCCCCGTCGAACCAGTTGGGACACGAATCGGGCGAGTGGACGGTCGCATCGACTCCAAGGCCCCGGAGCGCCCGGGCGTGCTGCAGCACGACCTTGACGCCTCCATAGAGGGCGGCGCCAGGCAGCAGGTAGGCGACTCTCAGGCCACGATCCCCAGAGGTAGCCGGGTCCGGTACGCGCCGCGGGTGAAATCCGGAAACTCGACGGGCTCGCTGCCCCGAGCCACTGAAAGCTCGCTCAGTTCGACGGGCGCCGACAGCGCCGCCGCGTCGTAGACGTCCATGTCCGTCGGCGTGCCGTCGAGGAGGCAGCGCACAAGCCGGTAGTCCTCGAAATAGTCCATCCCGCCGTGGCCGGCGCCCTCGGCGTCGGCCGCGTGCCAGGCCCACAGCGGATGGTCGAACCGCTCGCGGTAAGGCTCGACATCGCTCCACTCGTGCCCTTCGGCCTCGCCTTCGATGAAGATGCGGTCCGGGAAGCCCGCGAACACGCCGCGCGTGCCCTGCACCAGGTTCAGCCGGCTGTACGGCCGCGGAGTCGTCGTGTCGTGTTGCAGCAGGATGCTGCGACCGCGCCGCGTTCGGATCAGGCTCGAGTTCATGTCGCCGAGGGCGTAGCGGACCCTGGCGCGCGGATCGTCGGCGCCGAAGCGCTCCGCCGCGTAGAGCGCCAGCCCCTTGGCGGGGCTCGACAGCGAGACGAGGTACTCGAAGCAGTCGCCCCGGTTGATGTCCATGCACTGGGCTACGGGCCCAAGGCCGTGCGTCGGGTAGAGGTTCGCGTTGCGTTCGACCGAGTGCTGAAGCCGCCACAGCCCCTCGTTCGCGTCGGAGAACTTGATCGACCGCAGATCGTGAATGTAGGCCGCTTCGCCGTGAAGAAGGTCGCCCAGCAGGCCCTGGCGCACCATGTTCAGGACCATCATCTCGCTGCGGCCGTAGTTGCAGTTCTCCATCATCACGCAGTGGCGGGCGGTTCGTTCGGCGGTCTCGACGAGCCGCCAGCAACCTTCGAGCGTGATCGCGGCCGGCACCTCGACCGCCGTGTGCTTGCCCGCCTCCATCGCCTCGACGCACACCGGCACGTGCCACCGCCACGGCGTCGAGTTGAAGACCAGATCGACGTCGTCGCGCTCGCAGAGCCGCTTGAAGTCCGTCTCGCCTCGCGTGTAGAGATCCGGCGGCTCGTTGTCCGCGTCGACGACCCACGAGGCCACCTCCTCGGCGCGGGGCTCGTCGATGTCGCAGACCGCCACGACGTCGACTCCCTCGATGCGCAGGAAGTTGCGCACGTGGCTGCCACCCTGCAGACCGACGCCAACGAAGCCGATCCGCACCCGCTCGAGTGGAGGCGCGGCGAAACCTGCGCGGTACGCCTCGACCGCCGCGCCGTCCTGCTCCGTGGAGGCCTGTCCGCCAGCCGCATCCTGGGCTGTCGCGGCTCGGGCGCGAAGCGCGGCAGCGGTCGCCGCCGGCCCTACCCAGGCCGCCTTCAGCAGATCCCGGCGCCCCCAATCGGGCATTCCGTCAGCGCCGCCAAACCCGTCGCGGGCTCCGTGTTTGGCCCCAGCCCCCACCTATCTAGCACCATGCACCGTGGAACTCGCTTCGCTCCGTTCCACGGCGCAAGCTCCTAGAAGTTGAAGAAGTCGTCTTCGCCGCTGTCGCCGAGGTAGGACGCCTCTTCGTCGAGCCAGGCCTGGAACTCCTCCTCGGTGTGGACGGTCAGGAAGCCGCGCATCGAGTAGTGGCTGTTGCCGCAGAGCTGGGCGCAGGCGATCTCGTAGACGTAGTCGGGATTGCCCGTCTCTTCCCGGATCTGGGCGGTCGTCTTCGTGGGGACGAACCACACCGGAATCGACAGCCCGGGGATGGCGTCCTGCTTGATCCGCATGTTCGGCAGGTTGAAGCTGTGGATCACGTCCTTGGACGACAGGTGGATGATCGCCGCCTTGTCGACCGGCAGGTGCAACTGGTTGACCGTCCAGATGTCGTCGGCGCCGTGCTCGTCGCTACGGTCGAGGCCGATCGGGTTCGTCGCCTCGTCGACCAGGTTCACGTCCGCCGCACCGAACTCGCCGTCGGCGCCCGGGTACCACACGTTCCACGCGAACTGCTGGGCCACGACGCGGACGACCGTCGCATCGGACTCGTCAGGCACTTCGTCCACCCGTTCCGCCCACATCGGGATCGAGAAGCCGAGCAGGAGAATGCCTTCGGCGATCGCGACCAGAACCTCGCCAACCGTGCTCGCCTTGCTCTTGACGCCCACGTAGTCCGCCTTCGGGTTCCGGCCGGCCCGGAAGCGCATCAGCGTGTAGAGGAAGAACACGCCCCAGGCGATGAAGAGCGCGAGCATCAGGTAGTGCACCGCGTCGATCATGTTGTCGATCGCACCGGCGTGCTCGGAAGCAGCCACCGGGAACATGGCATCCATCATGACTTGAGAGGCTCCTCGACTGTGCTCCACCAGGGTGGCACGGGTTCTTTCTGAGAGTACTCGCGGAAACGGCGCGCCCGGCGCCGGAGATAGAGAAAGAAGAGAACGAAGGCAACCTGCATCGCGAACACCGCGCCGAGCAGGAACCAGGCGCCGGCGCGCGCGGCATCGAGCATTCCGCCGCCCCCGCCCCCGCCAAAGATGCCTCCGCTGACGCCCTCGTCTCCCAGGCCGCCGTAGCAGGCCCTGCAGGCCCAGGCAGCGGGCTCGGAAGCGAACAGCCAGGCCGCGGCGACGACCGGGATCGTGCGGAACAGCTTGCGGCGGCGGGCCCACTCCTCTTCGGGCGTCGTGATCTTGCGCCAGAACCAGACGCCGTAACAGACCAGCGCGGCCGCGACCGCGAAGGACAGGAAGGCGCCCACCCCGTAGCCGCCGCCCTGGGCGAGGCACCAGCCGCCGAAGAACAACGCCAGCAGAACGGCGCTGCCCACAAAGACGATGTGGATGACCTTCAGGTTCATGGTTCGATCAGTGCGGCTCGGCGCCTCCACCGGAGGTGAAGTGTCCGAGCTGGTCGATCACCGAGGTCAGCAGTGGCAGGGCCACCAAGGCAACGAGGAACGCTCCCGTCAGCGCCAGAGCCCAGTAGATGACTCTCTTCTCGTCGATCAGGTGCATGAAGAAGCAGGCGACGAGGGACGCCTTGACAGTGGCGATGAACAGACCGATCGTCAGGGCCACCGGTACGGAAACGTCAAGGTAGTACGCGCCGACCGTGGCCAGGGTGCCCACCATCAGGGCGACGAACACCAGGATGTACGTACGGACGGTCTTGTCGAGATCGGCGTGGTCACTCATGGGCTGCAAGTCGCTCCAGGGTAGCTATCGGATGAAGACGGTCGGGCCATGCCCTACAGGAGGTAGAAGACGGGGAAGAGGAAGATCCAGACGAGGTCGACGAAGTGCCAGAACAGCCCCGAGTGCTCGACCCGGTCGGTCAACCACTGCCGGTTGGTGTGGAACAGCTTCGACCCCGGCCCGGTGAAGTAGGCGTTCCAGGCCATGCCGCCGATCACGTGCAGGGCGTGCAGGCCCGTCATCGTGAAGTAGATCGCCAGGTAGGTGTTCGACGACGGAAAGTGGTCGTGCGCGAACTTCGCCGTGTACTCGAAGTACTTGATGACCAGGAAGATGCCGCCGCAGCCGACGGTGGCCCACCCGAAGAGCTTGAACCGGCCCAACTGCCCGCGCATCAGGGACGCCCAGGCCATCACCATCGTCAGACTGGAGGCGATCAGCACGATCGTGTTGATCGTCGCCAGTGGGATGTTCAGCTCCGCCTCTTCCTGCATGTGAGCCCACTGCCCGTCGGACCCCAGGCGGAGCATGATGAAGGTGGCGAACAGCGCGCCGAACAGCATGACCTCCGAGGTCAGGAACAGCCAGATCCCGATCTTGCCGTTGTTGAGGCCCGTTTCGGGGTGGGCTTCTACCGTGTACGGAATTTCCATCTCTTGTGCGCCCTCGAACGGTCAGGTGGAGGCCGGTTCGGCCTGTGGGGCGTAGTCCTGGTCGCTACCCGGGACGCTGTACTCGTAGGGTCCGCGCACAACCTCGATCGGCTGATCGAAGTTGCCGTGCGGAGCCGGCGACGGCGCCAACCACTCGACCGTGGTCGAGTTCCAGGGGTTGCGGCCGGCCTTCTCGCCGTTCCGGATGCTCATGAAGAAGTTGATGATGAACGGAATCTGGGCCACCGCGAGGCACCAGGCCGAAACGGACATCATCCGGTTCAGGCCGGCGACCTCGCCGGCGAAGTCGTAGGTGATGCCGCCGTCGGCCAGACGCCGGGAGACGCCGTTCAGGCCCTGGACCATCATCGGGAAGAAGACGCCGTTCATGAAGACGAGCGAGGGCCAGAAGTGCAGCTTGCCGAGGGTCTCGTTCATCATGCGGCCGGTGACCTTCGGGAACCAGTAGTAGACGCCGGCGAACAGCGCGAACAGCGTTCCCGGCGCGACGACGTAGTGGAAGTGGCCGATCACGTAGTAGGTGTCGTGGAGCGGAATGTCCGCCGCCGACAGCCCGAGCGGCAGGCCCGTCAGTCCTCCGATGCCGAACATCGGCAGGAAGCCGAGCGCGAAGAGCATCGCCGTGTTGAAGCGGATCGAACCGCCCCATAGCGAGATGAACAGGGCGCTCAGGATGATCACCGACGGGATCGAGATGATCATCGTCGTCGTCTGGAAGAAGGTGGACATCACCGAGCCCATGCCGGTGATGAACATGTGGTGCGCCCAGACGATGAAGCTCATGAAGCCGAGGAAGATCAGCGAGTACACCATCGAGCGGTAGCCCCAGAGCGGCTTGCGCGAGTTGTTCGCGATGACCTCGGCGACGATGCCCATCGCCGGCAGGATCAGGACGTAGACCTCGGGATGAGCGAGGAACCAGAACAGGTGCTGCCATAGCAGCGGGCTACCGCCGCCGCTGAACTCCGCGACCTCACCGCCGATCACCAGGCCGTCGGGGATGAAGAAGCTGGTGGCCGCGACCCGGTCCATCAACTGCAGCACGCCCGCGGCCTCGAGCGGCGGGAAGGCGAGCAGAAGCAGGAACGCGGTGACGATCTGGGCCCAGCAGAAGAACGGCAGGCGCATCCAGGTCATGCCCGGGGCACGCAACTGGATGGCGGTGGTAATGAAGTTGATCGCACCCAGCAGCGACGAGGTGATCAGGAAGATCATCCCGATCAGCCAGGCCGTCTGGCCGTTGAGCGCGGTGTCGGCGAGCGGCGAGTAAGAGGTCCAGCCGTTGCCCGCGGCCCCGTTCGGCAGGAAGAAGCTGCCGAACATCGTCACGCCGCCCATGAACAGGCACCAGTAGCTGATCATGTTGATCCGCGGGAACGCCATGTCCGGCGCGCCGAGTTGCAGCGGCATGACGAAGTTGCCGAAACCGCCGACCGCCAGCGGCACCACGCCGAGGAACACCATGATCGTGCCGTGCATGGCGCCGAGCTCGTTGTAGAAGTCCGGCAGCATGATCCCGCCGGGCGCCCGGTTCTCGCCGAAGAGCGAGCCGACGAACGGAATCGGCTCGCCCGGGTAAGCGAGCTGCCAGCGCATCAGCATCATCAGGACGAACCCGAAGAGCAGGAACGCCAGACCGGTGACCGAGTACTGGACGCCGATCACCTTGTGGTCGGTCGAGAAGATGAACTTCCGCCAGAAGCTCTGCTCGTGGTGATGCTCTTCGTGTGCGGGTGAAGCGTGAACGGGCTCCGCCATGGACGCCGCTCCTTTCCTGGTCCTCTTATCTCGATCCGGTCAAGACGACGTGCCGGACTACTTGGGGCCCTCGAACACGAAGTTCAGGGTCTGCGTGTCGCTGGCGCCGACGGTGACCGTCTGGGTCAGCGCCCCGTCGTCCCCGAAGTTCGGGACCTCGTGCCGGGCCTCGATCGTGTACGTGCCGGCGGGGAGATTCTCGATCCTGAACGAGCCGTCCATGCCGGTCACGGCGTAGAACGGGTGATCGACCACCGTGACCCACGAACCCATCCAGGGATGGACGTCGCACTTGATCCGGAAACGCTCCGTCTTGCCGAACTCGTAGTCGGCCTCGAGCACGTTGGCCGGCATCGCCCGGTTGAACGGCGGGTTGTCCTTGGACAGCGAGTGGACGTTGTGCAGCAGGCCGTCCGAGTTCTTCACCTTGAACTGCTGTCCGACCTGCACGCCCATCACGTGGGGCGTGTAGATGCAGCCCTTCTGGTCCATGACGACCGGCTCGGAGGGCGCGTCGAAGCTCTTGCCCTCGAGCCCCTCCGTCACCATCACGAAGACGTTGGCGAGGGCATTGTCGGCACCGAGGACGAGCGTCTCCGGCTTGACCGCGCCGCTGTGCTTCGCCTCGCACTTGGGATCGGCTCCCATCTTCAGTGCCGGGAAGTTCGGTACGCGGCCGTCGTAGGTGATCTTGCCGACAATCGTGCCGCCGAGAGCCACCGAGGACGTGGCCAGGGCGAGAGCCAGAAGAACGGCACAGACGCGGATCGTCTGCTTCGGAATCATGTCGATGCTCCTTGACAGGGGAGTGGTGTTTGGGTTGACGAGGCGGGACAGGCAGCGTAACAAGGACGGGGGCGCGGAACAAGAACGGATCGCTGGCGCGGCGGCGCGGGTCGGCCGCCTCCTCAGATGTTCTCGAACGCCAGCGACTCGACCAGGCGGGGGTCACGTGTCGGAAGCAGCGCGCCGCGGCCCATGAGCCAGCTCACCATCGCGATGAACAGACCCCCGACGCCGAGAAGCGAGGTCAGGTCGAGCAGGCTGAACGTCATCTCCCGGTGCAGGTTCGGCATGACCAGCCAGAACACGTCCCAGAGATGCATGGCCAGCATCCACAGGGCGCCGATCAGCAGCAGGACGCGGTTTCGCTTGATCGTCCGCGGCATCAGGAAGAAGAACGGGACGGCGAAGTGCCCGATCGCCAGCAGCATGGTCGCCGGCCGCCAGTCCGCCGGGTTGAGGTCCGTGCCGTGCAGCCGGCTGAGGAACCAGTTCGTCTCCTCGGGGATGTTCGCGTACCAGATGAGGAAGAACTGGCTGAAGGCGATGTAGGCCCAGAACACGGTGAAGGCGAACAGCAGCTTGCCGAGGTCGTGCAGGTGCTCGCCGGTGATCACGCCGCGGAAGTGGCCCGTGAAGTCCAGCGACAGCGTCAGAACGGTCAGGGCCGCGAAGGCCGAGATGACGGTGCCGGCGAAGAAGTAGACGCCGAACATCGTCGAGTACCAGTGCGGTTCGAGCGACATCAGCCAGTCGAAGCCGGCGAAGCTGAGGGTGACCGCGAACAGGAAGACGCCGACCGGACTGAAGCGCGCCATGCGCCGCGACAGCGCCTCGTCGCCGCTTTCGTCCTGGCGCCGCGACGCGCTCCGGTAGTAGAGCGCCAGACCGCTCCAGACGGCGAAGTAGATCGCCGTGCGAAGCCAGAAGCCGGTCTCGTTGAGCCACGGCTCCTTGACCTGGAGCAACCGGTCATCCGCCACCGCGTCGGCATGGGTCCAGTGAAACAGGTCGTACATGCCGAGGGCCACGACGGGAACGAACAGCACCGCCATCAGCGGTACGGCGCAGGCCAGGTTCTCGGCCAGACGCCGAACGACGACGCCCCAGCCGGCCTTCGTCGCGTGGTGGATCAGCACGAAGAAGAGGGAGCCGAGGCCGATGCAGAGGAAGAAGACGACCGCCACCAGCCAGGAGTGGAAGAACTGCTTCGCGTCCTCCGGGGAACTCCTCGCCAGCACGATCGACACGACCGTGAACAGCGCTCCGACGCCGCCCGCGACGAGCGGCAGCCGCGCCCAGCCGCTGCCCGGCCGGATCACCAGGCGGTCGAGATCGACGATGCGCGGTCCGTGTGCCATCAGGCGCCCCCTCCTCCGTCGCCGTCATCCGCCGGATCCTCGATCGGCACGTGCTCGACCTCGGCCGCTCCGAGCCCGCTCAGGAACTCGGCCGTGTCCTCGTCGTCGTACTTCGGGTCCCAGGCCTCGATCGCGATGAACAGGCCGTCGTCGGTCACCCGGGCGAAGTTCGGCGAGCGGAACAGCGGATGGTGGTAGGTCGGCAGCTTGTTGAACGCGAACATGCCGAGGACCGCGCCCAGCGCCGCACCGAGCACGCCGAGCTCGAAGGTCACCGGCACGAACGCCGGCCAGGTGAAGAGGGGTTTGCCGCTGATGACCAGCGGATAGGCCATGATGTGAACCCAGCTCTGCAGGCCGAAGCCAAGCCCGGCGCCGCCAAGACCCGTCGCCAGCACGACGAAGGGCAACTTCGACGGCTTGAGCCCCATCGCCTTCTCCAGGCCGTGGACCGGGAACGGCGTGAGCGCGTCCCACTTCGAGTACCCGGCGTCCCGGACCGCTTCGCAGGCGCGGTAGAGTTCCTTGGCGGTCCTGAAGCGGGCCAGCACACCGTAGTGGCGGTAGCCGCCAGACGCTTCCGGGACGTCCAGTTGCATCAGGCCCATGTCAGGCCCCTCCCCCACCGGCCGGCGCTGCCTGCGGCACGGCCTCCCCATCGCCGCCGCCCCGCACGACGCGCACGAGCTCCTCTCCCTGATGCGGGTCGGCTTCCGGCAGGACGGTCTTGACCTCCGCCGTCGCCACCAGGGGCAGGAACCGCGCGAACAGGCAGAACATCGTGAAGAACAGGCCGAAGCTGCCGATCAGCGAGGCGAAGTCCCAGAAAGTCGCCTGGTAGTAGTCCCAGTTCGCGGGCAGGAAGTCGCGGTGGAGCGACGAAGTGACGATGACGAAGCGCTCGAACCACATGCCGATGTTGATCAGGATCGAGGAGATGAACAGCCAGCCGATGTGGTTGCGCATCTTCTTGATCCAGAACAGCTGGGGCGTGATCACGTTGCAACTCACCATGATCCAGTAGGCCCAGGCGTACGGACCCAGCGCCCGGTTGGCGAAGGCGAACTGCTCGTACGGGTTGCCGCTGTACCAGGCGATGAACATCTCGATGCCGTAGGCGTAGCCGACCATGCAGCCCGTAAGCAGCATGATCTTGGCCATGTTCTCGAGGTGGCGCATCGTGATGATGTCCTCCATCTTGAACACGACCCGGCAGATCAGCATCAGGGTCATGACCATGGCGAAGCCGGAGAAGATCGCGCCGGCGACGAAGTACGGCGGGAAGATCGTCGTGTGCCAGCCCGGCAACTGGGCGGTGGCGAAGTCCATCGACACGACCGAGTGGACCGAAAGCACCAGCGGCGTCGCCAGTCCGGCGAGCATCAGGTAGGCCCGCTCGTAGTGGAGCCAGTTGCGGTGCGAACCGCGCCAACCGAGCGCGAAGACGCCGTAGACGATCTGCCTGATCCGTGTCTTCGCGCGGTCGCGGATCGTCGCGAGGTCCGGGATCAGGCCCACGTACCAGAACATCAGCGACACCGTGCCGTAGATCGACACCGCGAACACGTCCCAGATCAGCGGGCTGCGGAAGTTCGGCCACATGTCCATCTGGTTCGGCAGCGGGAACATCCAGTAGGCGACCCAGACGCGACCAACGTGGATGCCGGGGAAGACCAGCGCGCACATGACGGCGAAGATCGTCATCGCCTCGGCGGCGCGGTTGATCGACGTGCGCCACTTCTGCCGGAACAGGAACAGGATCGCCGAGATCAGCGTGCCGGCGTGGCCGATGCCGACCCAGAAGACGAAGTTGACGATCGCGAAGCCCCAGTTGACCGGGTTGTTCAGGCCCCAGATACCGGTGCCCTCCCAGAACAGCCAGCCGATCGAAACCCCGAACAGGCCCAGCATCGCCAGCGACGGCAGGAAGAAGAGCCACCAGCCGATCGGCGTCTTGCGCTCGACCGGCTCTGCGACCGCTTCCGTCAGCGAACGGAAGTCGTAGCCGCCAACGATCAGCGGCGCACGTCCAGCGACGGGCTCGTGAGTGTTGTCCTGACTCTGTGCCATCGAGGGCGTAGAAGTAGGGCGGCGGTACCCTCAAGGGCGGCCGGGCCACGGATCGCGCGGAAGCTAACACCGGCCCCCATCCGGGTCAAGGAAACGGGCCGCCCGAAGCCGGATCCCGAGACGACATCGCGAGAGACACGCGTAGAATCGCGTGTCATGACCGATCTCAAGCATTCTCTCCGCGGATTCCTGCTTCCTGTCCTTGGGTTGCTCGTCGTCGCGTCGGCCGGCTGCGGCGGGGACGCGGGCGGCGATCCGCCGGCGGAACCGGCCGCCGAGGCGCCGCCCACCGAGCCGCTCGGCAGCAGCACGATCGCCGGCGCCGTCCGCTACGACGGCGACCTGCCCCGGTTGCAACCCCTGAACATGGATGCCGACCCGGCCTGCGCCGCCAAGCACACCGAACCCGTGTTCCCCGAGATTCTCGACGTCGACGAACAGGCCGGGCTGGCCAACGTCCTCGTCTACGTCGCCGACAACCTTCCCCCGGGGCCGTACCCTCTGGCCGAGCCTCCCATCATCGATCAGGTGGGCTGCCGCTACACGCCCCACGTCGCCGGCATCATGGTCGGCCAGGAGCTGCTGGTCCTGAACTCCGATGAGCTGCTGCACAACGTCCATTCGCTGTCCGAGGTCAACGCGCCCTTCAACCGCGCGATGCCGGGGGCCATCAAGCGCGCCACGTTCTCCTTCACCGACGAGGAGCCGGCGTTCCGCATCAAGTGCGACGTTCACCCGTGGATGTCGACCTACCTGGCCGTGTTCAGCCATCCCTACTTCGCCGTCACCGGACCGGACGGCTCGTTCGAGATTCCCGGGCTCCCGGCCGGCACCTACACGATCGAGGCCTGGCACGAACGTCTCGGCACGATGCGGTCCGGCGTGACCCTGCTGGACGGCCTGACCGCCATGGTCGAACTCACGTTCGCCCAGCCGGAGTCGGCGGAGGGTCCGTGACGGGCTGACGCCTGCGCCGGGTCAGGACTCGAGCGTCCGCCACAGCTCGGCGAGGGCCTCGTCCGGATCGTCGACCTTGATCGTCGTCATGCCGAGGGCCCGCGCCGTCTTCAGATTCGATCCGATGTCGTCGAGGAACACGGCCTCCCGCGGCTCAACGCCCAACCGGCCGCAGGCCAGTTCGTAGATCGCCGGGTCCGGTTTGCGCAGACCGACCACGCTCGATTCGACGTAGTCGTGAAACAGGGCGCGGACCTCGGCCCGCATCGCAGCCTCCTCCGCGTCCTTGGGTTCACGTTCCTCCTCGCTGACCCAGTTGTTGGTCAGCGCCGCCACCGTGTAGCCCTCCGCCCGCAGCCGCCGTAGCGCCTCGACCATCTGCGGCCGCGCCATCGATTCCTCGGCGATCGCCGCCATCATGTCCTCGGCCGAGAAGCGCTCCGCGACCGCCGGATCGGCCGCCTCGACGTCGCGGTCGAAGGCCGCGAAGAACTCCGGCCCCATGACCAGTTCTCCCCGTTCCATCCGCTGCCAGGACCCCGCCGGCCCGGCCGACACGACCAGGCGGTTGACGAAGTTCTCCTCGATCCCGTTCGCCAGCTCATAGCGGCGGATCGCGTGCAGCGGTGAACCGAAGACAACACCCCCCAGGTCGAAGATCACGGCTCGGTACTTCATGCGCATCTCACTTCGGTGTAGCCACCGTTACCGGAGCAGCGTCCGCGGCAGCGTCGGGAAGCCATCCGGCGCCGGCACGACTCCGGAGACCAGGGCCTGCTCATCGCGCCAGCGGTAGTCGAGGATGTGGATCCTCGGGTCGACGGGTTCGTAGCTTCCATCGTTCCGGCGGCGGAGGATGCCATAGTGCAGGTTCGGTTCGACGCTCCAGCCGGTCATCCCCACCGTCCCGATTCTCTGGCCTCGCTCGATTCGCTGTCCGGCGCGGACCTCGGTCTCTTCCAGGTGGCCATACACGGTGATGAAACCGTCGCCGTGACGGATTCCCAGCATGCGGCCGTAGCGTCTCCACGCAGGCCCCAGGGCCGAACCGCGACCGGCGAAGGTCACCCGGCCGGCGGCGGTCGCCCGGACCGGCGCGCCGGCCGGAGCCGCCAGATCGATCCCGTAGTGGAACTCGGGGATCGAGGTCACGCGGTTCGTGGTCTCGCCGAACGGGGCCACCAGAACGAAGTCGTCGCCGCGCAACGGGGACGCGGACGGCGTGAACCGGACCAGGTCAGGCCGCTCAGCCTCGACGGCAACCGCGGCTTCCAGGCGACCGGCGAGGCGCTCTACGACACGTTCTACATCCTCTTCGATTGCCTCCCGCACCTCCCGGCTCTGCTCCTCGGAGATCGTCGCGCCCGGCCCGATTCCAAGATCGACCGGCAGTCCGCAGCCGTCCGCTGCCGTCCCCTCGACGCCGTATGCGAGAACCACCTTGCAGAGACGGTCGTCGAGATCGGAAGCCACGGCCCGCATCTCCTCGTAGCGTCCAGTAAGCGCCTCGAACCTCTGGCCGAAACGCAGGCGCGCCTCGACCAGCTCGACCTGGTCCGCGCGGAACAACTCGAGGCGCACCAGCGTCGGCGCCGCGGCGACGGCGTTGACGAAGTAGGCGAGGAAAACGACAGTCAGGGAGACGACGAGCTGCAGCCGCAGCTTCGTGACCCTCATGTAGCGGACGTTTCCGCGCGGGCCGTGAACCTGGATCTCCCAGAGGCCGTAGTCGCCTCCAGACCGCCGG
Organism: Acidobacteriota bacterium; assembly: GCA_026708285.1. GTDB lineage: Bacteria > Acidobacteriota > Thermoanaerobaculia > Multivoradales > Multivoraceae > Multivorans. The sequence goes on along the minus strand of JAPOVF010000026.1, from coordinate 27,032 downwards.
TCAGCCATCGCGTCCCGCCGCCCCGGCGCCGGCCATCCGGCCAAAGACCGCGCCGGCTGTCAGGCCGGAGCCGCCGGGGTAGTTGTCGTAGAACAGACCTCCCACCAACTCTCCGGCAGCGAACAGGCCCGCTATCGCCCGGCCCGCCTCGTCCAGGACCCGCGCCCTGGCGTCCACCGACAGACCGCCGAAGGTGAACGTGATGCCGCAGGTCACGGCGTACGCCTCGAAGGGCGGCTGCTCCAGCGGATTGGCCCAGTTCGACTTCTCCGGGTCGAGACCGCGGGTCGATCTTCCGTCCCGGACGCTGGGATCGAAGGGCACTTCCCGCTGCACGGCGCCGTTGAACTCCCGTACCGTGCGGAGAAAACCCTGTTCGTCGACGCCCTCGAGGCGGTCCGCGAGTTGCTCCACCGAGCCGGCCCTGACGGCGGTCGCATGCGACTGCCGGTACTCGTCCCTGAGCAAACCCGCGACCCGGGCGTCGAAGACCTGCCATGCGAACCGGCCGGGCTGCTCCAGCACTTCGCGCCCGTAGCGCGCGTAGGTGTAGTTCCGGAAGTCCGCGCCCTCGTCGAGGAATCGTTCGCCGCGGGCGTTGACGACGATGCCCAGCGGATAGCTGTGCTTCTGGTACCGATGCCGGACCTCCAGGTTGCCGACCTGAGGCGCGTTCAGGTCCCAGGCGACCGCGTGACAGCCCGTCCACTGGCCGGCGCGCGCCGCGCCGGCTTCGAGCGCCATCCGTATGCCGTCGCCCGTGTTGTAGCGGCTGCCGCGCACCCTGGCCGCTTCCCACCCCTCGCCCAGGTGTTGCCGCCGCCACTCCCGGTTGGCCTCGAACCCGCCGCTGGCAAGCACCACGGCGTCCGCCCGCAGGGAACGGACGCCCGACGGTTCGTCGACCTCGACGCCGCGAACCGCCTCGCCGTCCATGAGCAGACCGACCGCGCGACGCTCGTGCAGGATCCCGATGCCGCTCCGCTCCGCCGCCCGCCGCAGGGCCGCCACGAGGCCGGGACCGCCGCCGCGCGCCTGCAGGGTCAGACCACCCCAGAACCGGCGCTTGCCGTCGACCTCGAACGCCTGACCGGCGTAGAGCGGAACGAACTCCACGCCAAGCCCCCGCATCCAGCGCAGCGTGGGACGGCTTCGAGCGACGAGTACCGCGATCAGATCCGGGTCTGCCCGTCCGCCGCTCATCCGCTCCAGGTCCCGAAGGAACCGGCCCTCCGGGTAGGACCCGAAGTCGCTCGCACCGGTTTCGTCGGCGCTCAGGGGACCGGCCACTTCCTGAAGCTCGTCTAGATCCGCGTACGCGAACCGCATCGACGCCATCGTGAAACGGCTGTTGCCGCCGTGCTCCGGCCGGGGTGCACGTTCAAGCACGGTCACCGACGCACCGTTCTCCCGCGCCGAAAGCGCGGCGCACAGCGCCGCATTGCCAGCGCCGACGACGACGACATGCCGCTTGACTGGTTCCCGGTCGTCCATGATCTCGCCGCGCCCGGCGCGGACAGGTAGCGTAGCCCGCCTACTCAGGGAGACTCGCAGCATGGACGATTCGAAGAGCAGCTACGACGTCGCGCACACGAACGGCCGCTTCGCCGGCAAGGTCGCCGTCGTGACCGGTGCCGCGGGCGGCTTCGGCCGGGCGATCGCTCGACGACTCGCCCGCGAGGGTGCCGCCGTGGCGCTCGCTGACATCGACTCATCCAACGGGAAACGGACGACGGCACAACTCGCCAAACGCGGTGCAAGAGTCCTCTTCGAAACCGTCGACGTCTCGCAGGACGACGACCTGCGACGGCTGATGGAGCGGACCTGCGGCGCGTTCGGCGGGATCGACATCCTGGTGAACAACGCGGGCTACTGCCACCGGGCGAAGCCGCTCTGGGAACTGCCCGAGACGGACTACGACCGCATCTTCGAGGTCAACGTCAAGAGCGTCTATCTGGGCGCGGTGCATGGCGTGCCGCGACTGCTCGAACGCGGGGGCGGCGTGATCGTGAACACCGCCTCGATTGGCGCGGTTCGTCCGCGCCCGCGCCTGACCGCCTACAACGCGACGAAGGGGGCCGTCGTCACGCTGACACGGGGCCTGGCCTCGGAACTCGCTCCGCACGGCATTCGGGTCAACGCGGTCAACCCGGTCGCCGCCGACACGGACTTCATGAAGGGGCCGTCCGGTGGCCGGCCGCTGGGCGAGAAGGGACGCGAGGTCCTCGAGGCGACGATCCCGCTCGGCCGGCTCGCCGAACCGGAGGACGTCGCCGCCGCGGTCGCCTATCTCGCCTCCGACGACGCCGCCTTCCTCACCGGCGTCTGCCTCGACGTCGACGGAGGCCGCAGCATCGGCTGACGACGGATCGCCGGGGCCGCCAGGCTACGGCAACTCGATCGGCCGGCCGCCGACGATCGTGCCGGCCGGAGCGCCGCGCAGCTTCCAATGCGCGAAGGGCGTGTTGCGCGACTTGCTCCGAAAGGCGGCCGGTTCGACCGCGACTTCGCGGTCGAGATCGATCAACGTCACGTCGCCGGGTGAGCCCGGAGCAAGGCTGCCGCCCGGAACGCCGAGAATCCGCGCCGGCGCCACCGAGAGCAACTCGACCAGCCGCGGCAGATCGATCACGCCAGATCCCACGAGCCGGTCCAGGCACAGGCTGAGCGTCGTCTCGAGCCCCACCACGCCGTTCGGCGCCGCCACGAAGTCGAGCTCCTTCTCGTCCGGATGATGGGGCGCGTGATCGCTCGCGATCGCGTCGATCGAGCCGTCCACGATGCCGGCGACCAGGGCGTCGCGGTCGGAGGCGCTGCGCAGCGGCGGGTGCATCTTGAAGTCCGGGTCGAGGCCGGATTCGAAGACATCCTCGTCACAGAGCAGCAGATGATGGGCCGAGACCTCGCCCGTGACCCGGCAACCGTCCGCCTTCGCTCGCCGTATCAACTCGAGGCTGCGGGCGGTCGACATGTGGGCCAGGTGGTAGCGGCCGCCCGTATCGGCGGCCAGGATCAGGTCGCGCCCGACCATCACGTCGTCGGCGGCGCCGGGAATCCCCTCGACCCCCAGCCGGGTCGAAAACGCACCCTCGTGCATCACCCCGTCGCCCGAGAGTTCGAGTTCCTCCGCATGCTGGATCACCGGCAGATCGAAGTGCCGCGCATAGCGGAGCGCCTGTCGCATGAGAGCCGCGTTCCAGACCGGCCGGCCGTCGTCCGACACCGCCACGGCACCGGCCCGGCGCTGGGCTCCGAACTCGGCCAGTTCCCGGCCTTCGAGGCCCCTGCTCACCGCCGAGATCGGGTACACGCGGGCCCAACCCGCCCGTTCTGCCTGGCGGAGAATGAACTCGGAGACTGAGGGATCGTCGTTCACCGGCTCGGTGTTCGGCATGCAGGCAACCGCGACGAAGCCCCCCGCGGCGGCCGCGCGCGTGCCGCTCTCGATCGTCTCCTTGTACTCCTGGCCCGGCTCCCGCAGGTGGACGTGCATGTCGATGAACCCCGGCGCGACGACCAGGCCGGAGGCATCCACTTCCTCCGCGCCTTCCGGCGTCTCCACCCCCGGACCGCACACCGTGACCGCACCGTCCTCGATCAACACGTCGGCAGGTCCGTCGAGTTCCTGGCTCGGGTCCACGACCCGGCCCTCCCGGATCACCAGGGCCGCGGTCACGTCACAGAGTCTCCGCGCCGCTCCTGGCTCCGGCCAGGAGGTAGAGAACAGCCATCCGCACCGCGACGCCATTGGCCACCTGCTCGAGGATCACCGACCAGGGGCCGTCGGCCACTTCGCTGGCGATCTCGATGCCACGGTTCATCGGTCCCGGGTGCATGATGATCACGTCGTCCGAAGCGCTCTTCAGGCGCTCCGCGGTGAGACCGAAGAAGTCGAAGTACTCTCGCTCCGACGGGAAGGAGGCGCGCGCTTGCCGCTCCAGCTGCACCCGCAGCATCATGATCACATCCGCGCCACGGGTCGCTTCGTCGAGCGAGTAGGCGACCGTGGCGCCGAGCGCCTCAGGCTCCTCGGGCATCATCGTGCGCGGACCGGCCACGGTGACGTTCGCGCCCAGCCTGGTGAGGCAGAGGACGTTCGAGCGCACCACCCGGCTGTGCGCCACGTCGCCGACGATCGCCACCTTGAGGCCCTCCACGCGGCCCTTGTGGCGGCGGATCGTGAAGGCATCGAGCAGGGCCTGGGTCGGGTGCTCGTGGGCGCCGTCGCCGGCGTTGATGACCCCGGCCGCGAGGCGCGCCGCCAGCGCGTGCGGCACCCGGGGGTGGGCGTGACGGATCACCACCAGGTCGGGGGCCATGGCCTCGAGGTTGCGCGCGGTATCGAGGAGCGTCTCACCCTTGGACAGCGAAGAACCCGAGGTCGAGAAGTTGATGTTGTCCGCCGAGAGCCGCTTTTCGGCGATCTCGAAACTGGAACTCGTGCGCGTCGACGGCTCGAAGAAGAGATTGATCACCGTCTTCCCGCGCAGGGTCGGCACCTTCTTGATCGGTCGCGCCGCGACCTCGACGAAGGACTCGGCCGTGTCGAGAATGTGGATGATCTCGGCCGTGGACAACTCGGCGACCCCCAACAGGTCGCCGCGCCGCCACACGAGATCGCTCACCCTTCGCGCTCGAGGAGTTCGACCATCTCCTTGCCGTCGTCGGTGGCGGCGTAGGAGACCTTGATCACTTCGGTGTCCGTCGTCTGCACGGTTTCGCCGATGCAGTCCGCGTGGATCGGCAGCTCGCGGTGGCCGCGGTCGATCAGCACCGCGAGCCGGATCGCTTTCGGCCGGCCGTAGTCCATCAGCGCGTCCATCGCGGCGCGGATCGTGCGGCCGCTGAAGAGCACGTCGTCGCAGAGCACGACGATCCTGTCCTCGATCGGCACCGGCAGCACGCTTTCCTTGACCACGGGTTGCGGCGCGATCGTCGAAAGGTCGTCGCGGTAGAGCGTGATGTCGAGGATGCCAACCGGCAACTCGACGCCCTCGGTACGCACGATCTCGGCCGCTACGAAGTCGGCCAGCGGAACTCCGCGGGTGCGCACGCCGACCAGCATCAACGTGTCCGTGCCGCCGGCCCGCTCGACGAGTTCCGCGGCCATCCGGCGCATCATTCGCGCCATCTGGCGGGCATCGAACAGAGTCCTCTTGACGGTCAGTTCGGCCACTGGCGCGGGAGCGTATCAGCCGTCAGCGGCTCGCGCTATATGTTGTGGAAAGCCGACGAACGCGACACAACGAGTTGTGACTTATGCATGAAAGCTGCTAAGTTCCCCGATGGCAGTAGGCCGCTCCGCTGCCCGAAGCACTCATGCTGAAACTGGAACGTCTCGAGGTCAACGGCTTCAAGACCTTCGTCGAGCCCATCACGAGCCGGTTCGCGCCGGGCATCACCGCGATCGTCGGGCCGAACGGCTGCGGCAAGAGCAACCTGGCCGAGGCGGTTACCTGGGTGCTGGGCGAGCAGAGCCCCAAGTCCCTCCGCGGATCCTCCATGGAGGAAGTCATTTTCAACGGCAGCCACCAGCGCAAGCCCCTGGGGATGGCGGAAGTAAGCCTCACCTTCCTCACCGACGGCACCACGCCGCAGGCGGAGGATGGCCGGATCACGATCGGTCGCCGTATCTTCCGCGGCGGTGACGCCCAGTACCGGTTGAACGATCGCGTCGTCCGACTCAAGGACGTCCGCGACATCCTGATGGACACGGGTCTCGGCATCCGCGCCTACTCAGTGATCGAGCAGGGGCGAATCGGCATGATCCTGTCGGGCAAACCCCAGGACCGGCGCAAGCTCCTCGAAGAAGCCGCCGGCATCACCCGCTACAAGAGCCGCAAGCGCCTGGCCTCGCTCAAGCTCGAGGATGCGACCGCCGCCCTGCTCCGTCTCGACGACATCATCGCCGAGGTGGAGCGTCGACTGCGCTCCCTGAAGCGGCAGGCAAACGCGGCCCGCCGTTTCGGCGAGCGCAGGCAGGCCTACCGCGACCTGCTCGACGCGGTGTTCCGGGAGCGCTGGGTTCTGCTTCGGGCCGATCTGGACGATCTGGCCGCGACCCTGAAGCAGGAGACGGACCGGGAGGCCGACGTGCTGGCCGCACTCGCCCGCGGAAACGCGGAGTTCGCCGCCTGCCAGCAGGTGATCGAGGCCCGCACCGAGGACGCCGTGCGCTCGAACGAGCACCAGGCGAAGCTGCTCGCGGTGATCGAAGGTCGTCAGGCACAGATCGACGGTGCCCGAAACACGCTCGCCGAAATCGGCGAACGACTCGAGTCCGGCGCCGGGAACGCCGAGCGGCGGCGGCGTGACCGCTCGGCCGCTGAAGAACGCCTGGCCGCTCTGCTCGGACGGCGGCGGCAGCTCCAATCGAAGCGAGAGCAGGCCCTGGTCGCCGTCCAGGAGGATCGCCGGCGGATCGGCAAGGCCGACGCCACGATCGCGGAAGCCCGCAAGCGGCAGGGCGTGCTCCTGGACGAACTCGCGGCGTGCCGCGCGCACCAGCGCGAATTGCGAAGCCGCCTGGTGGGCGAACGCATCGGCAGCGAGAAGGCGGTCGACCGCCGCGAACGCGCGGACGAGGTCCTCCTTCGCAGCCGGGACGCGCTCAAGGCGATCGACGTGGAGCTCGGAGCCGTCCGCACCAAGATCGAGTCCCTGGAGGTGGCGCTGGACACCGAAACCGAGACCGCCCGGCGGGTGGCGGCCGCACTCCAAGAGGACCGAGAGCGCCGAAGGCGATCGCAGACCGAACTCGAGACCTGCCGCGAGGAACTCATCGAGGCGCAGAAGAGGGCGGCCGTGCTCGAGGAGCTGGGTCAGCGCGACGCCGAACGGCGAAGCGAGATTCGCCGCGCCCTGCTGGAGCTGGGTCTCCCGGAACCCCGATTCCTGGGCGACGAGGTGACCGTGCCCGAAGGCTGGGAGCACAGCCTCGACCTGTTTCTCGGGCCACTGCAGAGTGCCGTCATGACGCCTGGCGACGAGGACGCCCTGGCCATCGCCCGGGCGATCGGCGGTTCCGACTTCCAGGCGACGCTGCTGCGTGACGGCAACGGCGCGAAGCGCTTCCCGCCGGTCGAGGATCCGGCGATCGTCGGCGACCTGTCCACCGCTCTCGGACTTGCCGAGGAAGTTCGCGGCGCTCTTCCCCCCGCCTACCTCGTCGAGAGTCCGGAGGATGCCGACCGTCTGGCGCCGGACCATCCAGGCGTGGCCTTCCTGTGCCGGGACCGTCTCTGGATCGAGGCCGGCCGGGTCACGGTGCGCGGCGAGCAGGCGGCGCTTGGCGCGCTCGGCCGTCAGCGGGAGATGGAGGACCTGGAACGCTCGATCGACGAACTCGAACAGCAGCGTTCCGCCCTCGGCGGGGAAATCGATGCGGCTCGCGAGCGCATTCGCCGGGCCGCCGCGGAGGGCCAGCGCCTGGAACGGGCGGCGGCGGAACTTCGCGAGCAACTCGCCGTGGCGAAGGCGCGTCTCGAGGACATCGGCGAGCGGCGCGCCGCCCTCCGTGCCGAGCACCGGACGGCACGGGTCGAACACGACGCACTGGAAGGCGAAATCGAAGCGAGAGGGGCAAGGCGGTCCAGGGTCGAGAAGGAGATAGAGGACGCGGAGACCCGGCTCGCCGACCTGGAGCAGGCGACCGACGAAGCAAGCGCCGCGGTCGAACGTGCCCGCAGCGAGCGCGAAGAGCGCCTCACCGCCGGAGCCGGCCGGCAGGGTCAACTCGACCTGATCGAAGAACGCGCCACCTCAGAGCGAACCGAACGGGAGCGCGTCGAAGGCCAGATCGCATCGCTCGATGAGGCCGACACAGCCTGGGCCGCCGAGACGGAGCGGCTACGCCGGCGAATCGGCGAGCACGAAGGCGCCACGGTCGTCGCGCGCCGGGAGCTGGACGAGGCTCTCGCCGAGCGCACGAATGCACAGGATGAAGCCGTCGGCGCTCAGCAGGCCCTCGACGACGAGCGGGAGCGTGGCCGGAAGCTCGAGGCACAACTCCGGGAACAGGGCGCACGCCGCGACGAGCTGCGCGAACGGATCGAGAAACTGCGGATCCGGCAGGCCGGCCTCCAGCAGGACTCCGAGCACCTGGGCCAGGACTACCACCAGGAGTTCGGGCGTGACGTGGACGACCTGGAACTTCGCGCGGTCGGCACCGAAGAGGTGCCCGACCTGGAAGCGATGACCGAGGAACTGGGGCGGCGCCGAGCCCTGCTGGAGCGGATGGGGCCGGTCAACGTTCTCGCCGCCGACGAGTACGACGAGCACCAGGAGCGGCACGAGTTCCTGACCGGGCAGCGAAACGACGTCGTGGAGTCGATCGAGAGCCTGAAGCGGACGATCCGCGACATCGACAAGACTTCCTCCCAGCGGTTTGTCGCCGCCTTCCGCGAAGTGAACGAGAACTTCGGGCGTACCTTCACGGAGCTCTTCCGCGGCGGCGAAGCGGAAATGCGCCTGATGGATGAGGACGACCCTCTGGACTGCGGTATCGAGATCACCGCCCGGCCGCCGGGCAAGCGGGCGCAGAACATCATGCTGCTGTCCGGCGGCGAGAAGGCGCTGGCGGCGATCGCCCTGCTGTTCGCGCTGTTCCAGACCAAGCCCTCGCCCTTCTGCATCCTCGACGAGGTCGACGCGCCCCTCGACGACGCGAACATCCTGCGCTTCGTCGACATGCTGAAGCGGATGTCGGCCGACACGCAGTTCCTCGTCATCACCCACAACAAGCTGACGATGCAGGCAGCGAGCACGCTCTACGGGGTGACGATGGAGGAACGGGGCGTCTCGAAGATCGTCGGCGTCGATGTCGACGAGATGCACCCCGAGCAGCAACTGGCGACCGCCTGAGTCGACCCACTGGGTGCGCCGGCCTGGGTGCGCCGGCCTGGGTGCGCCGGCCTGGGTGCGCCGGCCTTCTGGCCGGCATTCGGCGCGCCGCGAAGCGGCCGCGCTACTCCGTTGCCAGCCGCGCTGGTACGCTGACGCCATGAACCGCGCAGCCCTCTCTACCCTCGTCCTCGCCCTGGCTCCAGGACCCGTCGCCGCGGCCGATCGCGACGCACCGACCTTCTACGCCGACGTGCTTCCGGTGCTCCAGACGCACTGCCAGGACTGCCACCGGCCCGCAGGCGCGAACTACGGCGGCATGAGGGCACCGATGGCCTTGACCACGTACGGTGAAGTTCGGCCCTGGGCACGATCGATCGCACGCACGGTCGCCGCCCGCGAGATGCCGCCGTGGGACGCGCACCCGCAACATGACGGGACGTTCGCCAACGAACGTGTGCTGGGACCGAACGAGATCGAGATCCTGGTGAACTGGTCCACGTCCGGGGCCGCCGCCGGCGACCCGACGGACGCCCCGCCGCCGCGCGAGTTCCCGAGCACGGGCGGTTGGGTGGTCGGCGATCCCGACCTCGTCGTGACGATGCCGGAGCCCTACTTCGTCGAGGACGACGTCGACGACCTCTACGCCGCCTTCTCCTACGTCCTCACCGAAGAGGATCTGCCCGAAGACCGCTGGGTGGTCGCCTTTCAGTGCAAGCCGGACAGCGAGGTCATCCACCACTTCAACCTGCACCTGCTGCCGCCCGACGAGAACGGCGATCTGCCACCGCCGCCCGAGTTCCCCAACCAGGATCAGATCGCGCCGTCGCCCGAGAACGCGGGCAGCTACATGGGCGGCGTCTCCTCCGGCAGCGACGCGAACCGCTATCCGGAAGGCTACGGCTTCCTGCTCAGGAAAGGCTCGCGGGTGACCTTCGACATCCACTACCACAAGGAGGCGGGAGCAGGCACCGGCGTGTGGGACCAGTCGTCGATCGGCTTCGTCTTCGCCGACGAACCCGTGACCCGCTCACTGGGCTCGGGCCTCCGGCCGATCATGAACTTCACGTTCGCGATTCCGCCCAACGACGGCAACCACCAGGTGGGCCCCTACTCCACGGTCGCCCGTCACGACACGGACATCATCGCCCTCATGCCGCACATGCACATGCGCGGCAAGGCGGCGCGCTTCGAGGCCTTCTACCCCGACGGCACGACGGAGGTGCTGCTCGACGTGCCTCAGTTCGACTTCTCCTGGCAGACGGTCTACTACTACGACGAGCTGAAGCGCATTCCAAAGGGCACCCGGATCGAGTACACCGCCTGGTACGACAACTCCGCCGCCAAGGCGGCCCGGTACGGCTTCGACTCGAACCGCACGGTGCGCTTCGGTCAGCCATCGACCGACGAGATGATGATGGGCTTCATGATGAGCGCCGCGGCTGAGTAGCAGTAGCAGTGACCCCGGGTCTTCTGACCCGGGGAGAAGAGCGCGCCGCGAAGCGGCGACGTTACCGCCTCCGCGACAGCCGATCCGCCGTCACGAGAAAGGCGGCGGCGATCACCAGCCCCAACAGCTCCCGGCTGTGCTCAATGTACATCCTGTCGGTCGACATCGGAGCCCAGAGGTCGCTGGTCGGACGGTGGAAGACCCAGTCGACGAAGCCGGGAAAGGTCAGCGCGGCGCCCGCCAGGGTCACCGCCGCCAAGGCCATGAAGGCGACCCTGGAGAGCGGCCGGAACGCGGCAACCGCGCAGGCGCAGGCGATCGCCGCGTAGTAGGTCACCCAGATCAGCGGGTCCGGGTCGTTGACCTGCAGCAGCGCAAAGACCAGCATCGCAAGGCCCAGCGCGAGGGGCACCAGGAGTGGGCGTTGCCTGCCGCCTGACTTCGGCATCGCTCGAAACTAGGGCCTCGCCCCGCAGAACGCAACCGAACCGCTACGGGGCGCAAAGCCCTGTCCGTTCATCTTGTTCAGTCTTGACAAAACAAACCGGATGTTCCAACATCTCTGACTCATGACCGTCTCCGAGCCAATTCCCGTTTCCGACCAGTCCGCCGAAGCCGCCGCTCCCTCCGACACGAGCCGCCGCGCCGCCGAGGAGCGCTTCATCGAGGGCATGGGGCTGGCGCTCGAGGAAGACCGCCTGCCCCGGATCGCGGGCCGCCTCGTCGGGCTGCTCCTCCTGTCGCCGCAACCTGTCCGCTTCGACCTCCTCGCCGAGCGCCTGCGCGTCAGCCGCGGCAGCATCAGTACGAACACGCGGTTGCTCGAGAACATGGGCGTGATCGAACGCGTCACCCGCCCGGGCGACCGCCGCGACTACTTCCAGATCAACGAGCAGCCCGGGCTGCTGCAACGCGTCGTCGAGCGCTTCCGCGCCCGGCAGGCGATGGCAGCGGAGATGAAGCAGGCCCTCGGACCGGAGCCGGCCGACGCCGCGATCGTCCAGGCTCGCCTCGATGGGCTCATCCGCTTCTACGCCATCCTCGCCGACAGCTTCGATTCGGCGCTCGCCGCGTTCGGGCAGGGGCCGGACCGCGCCGCTTCCTGACCACAAGCAGGATCACACCGAGAGAGAACGAACCCATGGCCATCATCCGACCCGGAACAACCCGCACCGGCCCCGCTCCTCCACGCCGCCGGCTGAGAGGCCCGTGGATCGCGATCGCCGTTGCCGGAACGCTCGTCCTGGCCGCAGCGGCGGTCATTGCGCTGGGACGCGGCCCACAGTCGGGGCCAGTCCCCGGTGCCGACGCGACCCTGGCTCAGGCGGTTCCCGTGCGGGCCGAAGCCGCCCGACGCGGGCACCTCTCCGTGCGCAGTGCCTACTCGGGCGAGCTGGTGGGCGAAGTGGCCGACTTCTCGCCTCAGGTTTCGGGCCTGCTCGTCAACGTACCCGCACGCATCGGGCAGCGGGTCGCCGCGGGCGACGTCGTCGCGGTCATCGAGGACATCGAGATTCGCAACCAGCTCCAGGAGGCTCGCGGACAACTCGGCGTCGCCGAGGCGAACCGCGACAAGGCGGGCGCCGAACTCGTCGGTGTCGAAGCGGACTACAACCGGGCGATGGAACTCTACGACCAGAACCTGCTCTCCGAGCAGGAACAGCAGCAGGTCACATCCCAGTTCGCCACGGCGAAAGCCAATCTGGCGGCCGCCGAGGCCCAGGTCCGGCAGTCGGCGGCCCGCGAGGCGCTACTCGCCGAACAGTTCGCCAACACGCGGGTGCGCTCACCGTTCAACGCGGTGGTCGCCGATCGTTATCTCGACCGAGGAGCCCTGGTCCAGCCGGGCACGCCGATCCTGCGCCTGGCCGAGGAGGCGCCGCTGATGGTTCAGTTCAGGGTTCCCGAGCGCGATCTGGGCTCGGTCCAGGCTGGAGCGGCCTTCGATGTCTCGACTGAGGCCACGGGTACCCGTACCTTCTCCGGAACCGTCCGCCGGGTCGCCGGTGAGGTACGCCGCAACGACCGCACCGTGCTCGTGGAAGGCGAACTCGCCGAAACCGACGACCTGCTGCGGCCCGGCATGTACGCGGACGTCTCCGTCAGCCTGCGCGACCTCGACGACGCGCTGATCATCCCCGGCACCGCCCTGCTGGAACGCGTGGCGATGGACGGCGCCCGCTCGGTCGGTGTCCTGGTACCGGTCGACGGCCTGGCCGAGTGGCGGACGGTGACCGTCGCCGGGCGTTCCGGCGAGTTCAGCGCCGTCGAGGGCCTGCTCGAAGTCGGCGACCTGGTGCTGACCCTGGGGCACGACCAACTCGGCAACGGTGCGCCGATCCGGGTCGTGAACACCACCGACGGACCGGGTGGCTCGGCGCGCACCGCCGGATCCTGAGGATCGCCTGAAGATGAACCTCCCCCGTCTCTCCGCAAACCGTCCGGTCGGGGTCGGCATGCTCTACGTCTGCGTCGTCGTGGTCGGTCTGGTCGCGGTACGCCAGCTCGCCGTCGACCTGATGCCCGAAGTCGACATGCCCCGCATCTCCATCACAACGACCTACGAGGGCGTGGCCCCGGAGGAGATGGAAAGCCTGATCACCCGGCCGGTCGAGCAGGCGCTGTCAACCGTCACCGGCCTCGACCAGTTGAACTCCATGTCCGCGGAGGGCATGAGCAGCATCCAGGCCCAGTTCGACTGGGGCGTCGACCTGAACGAAGTGGTGAACGACATTCGCGAGCAGCTCGACTTCGTGCGCGGCATGCTGCCCGAAGACGCGTCCGAACCGACCCTGTTCAAGTTCAATCTCTCCGACATGCCCGTCGTCTTCCTGGGCCTTTCGGGCACGGGCGACGCGCGCCAGGTCCGCCATATGGCCGAACAGACGATCAGCCGTCGACTCGAACGCCTGCCCGGCGTCGCCTCGGTGGAAGTCCAGGGCGGCCGCGTGCGGGAGATTCAGGTCCAGCTCGCCGCCGACCGGATGGCGGCGCTCGGGATCACGCCGAGCGAGGTCACGATGGCCCTGTCCCGCGAGAACCGCAACGTCTCCGCCGGCGACATGCTGGAGACCGGGCGGGAGGTCCTGATCCGGGCGATCGGCGAGTTCGAACGCAAGGTCGACGTCGAGAACACGATCGTCGCCATCCGCGAAGGCCGGCCGATCCTGGTCCGGGATGTCGGACGGGTCGACGACGGCATCCGCGAACTGACGAACGAGCTGTGGATCAACGGCGTGCCGGGCATGCGGATGTACGTGATGAAGCAGTCCGGCTCGAACACGGTCGAAGTCGTGGACCGGTTGAAGCGCGAGATCGACGCGATCAACCGCGACTACGCCGGCCGCGCCGAGATCGCGATCCTCATGGACGGCGCGGAGTTCATCCGGCAGGCCGTCAACAACGTCCAGCTGGGGGCCCTGTTCGGCGCCGCGCTGGCCGTGCTCGTGCTGATGTTCTTCCTTCGCGACATGCGAGCGACCCTGATCGTCGGCGCGGCCATCCCGATCTCGGTGCTGGCGACGATCTCCCTGATGTACTTCAACGGGTTCACCCTGAATGTGATCTCGCTGGCCGGCATCGCGCTCGGCGTCGGCATGCTGGTCGACGGCTCGATCGTGGTGCTCGAGAGCATCTACCGCCGGCTCCATGAGGGCGAACGCCCCACCGCCGCGGCGATCGCCGGCAGCAACGAGGTGGCGATGGCGATCGCGGCCGGCACCCTGACCACCGTGGCCGTCTTCCTGCCGGTGGTCTTCATCTCCGGTTTCGCCGGCATCTTCTTCAACCAGTTGGCGATCACCGTCAGCTTCGCCCTGCTCTGCGCGCTGTTCGTTGCCCTGACGCTGATTCCGGCAGCCGCCGCCCGCTGGCTGCGGGAGGTTCCGAAGAGCCGCCAGGTGACGGACGAATGTGTCGCCGCCCTCGGGCCGGTCGACATGGCCTATGGCCGGATGATCGAGTGGGCCCTCGGCAGGCCCGGCCTGGTGATGGCCACGGCCGTCGTGCTCCTGTTCGGATCCGTCGCCCTGGTTCCGGTGATCGGGCTCGAGCTGATGCCCGAGAGCGACGAGGGCCAGCTCAACATGCGGGTCGAGATGCCCGTCGGCGCTCCGCTCGACGCGACGACCGGAACGATGCAGGAGATCGAGGGCCGGGTCCGCGACGCGCTGAGACCCGACGAACTCGACAGTCTGATCACCACCGCCGGTCCAGAGAGCTGGTGGCGGCCCGCCCAGTCCAACCAGGGCACGATGGAGATCCTGCTCACTCCGCTGACCGATCGAAAACGCGGCCAAGAGGAGATCCTCGCGGCGATCCGCCATGCCGTCGCCGACGTGCCGGCAGCCCAGATCCAGCTCTACGCCTCCTCCAGCAACATGATGATGCGAATGATGCGCGGTGGCCAGGACGCCCGTCTGGTCGTCGAGATCCGAGGCCACGACCTGGACCAGGGGAATGAACTCGCCCAGCGCGTGATCGAAACGATGGCCTCGATCCCCGGAGTCGTCCACCCCCGGCTCGACCGTGAATCCGGCCAGCTCGAGCGCACGCTCCGGGTCGATCGCGCCCGCCTCGCCGAACTCGGCCTCAACGGCAGCCAGGTCGCCGACGCGGTCGAGCACTACGTCCTCGGACGGGTGGCGACCAAGTTCCGCGACCAGGGCGACGAGTTCGACATCCGGGTCCAGCTCCAGCCCGACGACCGGTTGCGTATCGAGCAGTTGCCGCAACTGCCCATCGTCACTCCGCGCGGCGACATCGTGCCCCTGGGTTCGATCGCCAGCATCAATCCCGGCGAGGGGCCCCTGTCCATCAACCGCGAGAACCAGGAACGCTACATGCAGGTCCTCGCCGGCATCGACGGGCGAAGGTTCAGCGACGTGGCGAGCGAGGTCGAAGCCGCGCTGGCGCGCGTCGAGACCCCATACGGTTTCACCATCGAGATGGGCGGCGAGCTGGAAGAGCAGCGCCAGGTCTTCGTGGAGCTTTTGATCGGCGTGCTGCTCGCGGTCTTCCTCGTCTACACGGTGATGGCGGTCCAGTTCGAGTCCCTGGTCCAGCCCCTGGTCATCATGACCGCCGTGCCCTTCTCGCTGCTCGGGGTGCTTCTGACCCTGGCGGTCACCGGTACGACCCTGAACATGAACTCGTTCCTCGGCCTCGTCGTTCTGGTCGGCATCGTGGTCAACAACGCGATCGTGCTGGTCGACAACGTGAACCGGATGCGCCGGGACGTCGGCTGCACTCTCCGCGAGGCCCTGATCCGTGGTTCGCGCCGTCGCCTGCGGCCCATCCTGATGACGACGCTGACCACGGCCCTCGGCCTGCTGCCGCTGACGCTCGGAATCGGCGAGGGCTCCGAACTCCAGGCCCCGCTGGCCCGCGTGGTCGTCGGCGGCCTGCTCGCCTCGACCCTGATCACGCTGATCTTCGTGCCCTCGCTCTATCTCCTGGTCGAGCGCGGGCGGGAACGGCGGCGGGCCATCCGCGGCCGTCGGAAGGCGGCTCGAAAGGCCGGCGTGCACCTGCCGCAAGCCGCGCCGGCGATGCAACGCTCCCGGGTTCAGGCCTGAACGCGGAACAGACTCACTCGCCACCGCCCCATCGGTACTGCAAGCGGGTGTAGTAGTAGCCGCCGCTGACGTCGAACGGCGCGCGGGTGCTGTACAGGTTGCCGAGCCGCATCGGCGTCGGATTGCCGTCACCCGTTTCGCTCAGGGCGTTGCGAGCGCCGATCGCCAGCCGGGCTCCGTCGCGCAGCGGGATGCCGACCTCGGCGTCCAGCAGGTACACGCCGCCGAAATCTACCGGGATGAACGGGTCGTACCAGCTGTCGTAGTAACCGAGCCTGGCGAGCAGCTCGACCGGCCTCCGGGTCGCGGTGTGACGGCCCAGTTCGTGGTGCAGCGTCGCATTCCAGCGGACTCCCGGCAGGGCCTCCTCCAGCTCGCGGATGCGCTGCTGGTCCAGGGTCAGCGGGTTGAAGTCCACGACTTCGGTCGACGTCACGTTGAGCGCCAGGTCGAGCGTCGTATGCCCGCCGGCTTGCGGCGGCCGCCAGGTCACGACCAGGTCCACGCCCTCCGTGCGGGTCTCGAAGTCGTTGGCGAAGAAGCGGAAGTTCGTGATGTTGCCGGCGCTCGTGATGCCTTCCGCGAGGAGTTGCTCGACCTCGAAGGGCTGAAGCTCGAACAGGCCAGTGACTCCCAGCCGATCACTCACTTCGACGCGGAACACGTCCGCCGTGAACGTCAACGAGCCGCGCTCGACGATCGCGCCGGCTGCCAGGTTGACCGACTTCTCCGCGTCGAGGGCCTTGCCCCCGCGTAGCTCCGCGACCCTGGAGGCCGGCGGGATCGTGCCGTTGTTCACCAGCTCGAACCGCTCCGCGTCCCACTGCGTCGAGACGTTGAACGCGTTCTGCTGGCCCGGCGTCGGCGCCCGGAAGCCCGTCGACGCACTCGCGCGCAGAGCGAGAGCCTCGGAGACCTGACGGCGGCCCGCGATCTTGCCGTTGAGCGTCGAGCCGAAGTCCTCGTAGTCCTCGAAGCGCACCGCCAGGCCCAGGTTCCAGGACTCGTCGGGCGGCCCGTACTCCAGGTCGCCGTAGACCGCTGCGTTGGAACGGGTCCAGTCTCCCGCGGCGACCGGGCTGAACCCGGGGAAGCCGTTCGAGCCGGAACTGAATCCCTGCCGGGCGTAGGGGCCGATCCGCCAGGACGCAGGATCGCCGAGGCCGATCTCGAACCGCTCCTCGCGCCACTCCAGGCCGCCGGCCAGATGGAGCCGCTCGCCGAGTTGACGCAACAGATCGAGATTCGCGCTCACGTCGCGCTGGCCATAGAGGCCGGGCTCGAAGGACGTCGGGCTGAGCGGTCCGAGCGACGCGTTCACGCTGTCGAACAGAAGGAAGTCGATCTCGTTCCGGCCGGCGCTGACGCTCACGTCCCAGATGGTCCCGGACGCGGTGAACCCGCGAACGCCGAGAACGAGCGAAGAGTCCACGCGGTCGCCGCCGAACACCGGCTGGAAGCCGCCCGGGAAGAGCTCCTGGAAGCTGAAGCAGTTCGGATCGTCAAGTACCCGGGCGAGCGCGTCCTGATCTGGCAACGCGTCTGTCACCGTGACGACCGGGCATCCCGCCGAGCCGTCCGGCGTCCCGTCGGCCGCGTCCAGGACGTCGCCGATCAGAAGCGACGCGCCCCCGTCGCCGCTGTAGACCGCGTCCCGGGTGTTCGGGTTGCGGAAGAAGAAGTTCCTCGCCGTCACGTGACGGTCCGCATGGTTCGCCCAGCCGTAGAACCGCACCGTCCCGCTGCTACCCAGCGGCCGGCCGAAGTTGATCCAGAACTTCACGTCGTCGTCGACCTCGGCCTTGCCCCACCTCTGCGCGGGATCGGCCACATGGGTGTTCCCCGCGGCGAGCAGGGCCGCCGCATCCGCGCGCTGGATTGCGCGATTCGTCGGGTTCGCGCCGCCGACCTCGAGGCTCAGATTGGCGAAACCGGTCTCGCCCCAGGGCAGACCGACGTTGCCGGCCACGGTGACGGACTCGCCGTCGCCCGCGTCGTACAGGCCGGTCAGCACCTCGAGCGAACCGCCGGAACGTGCATCCTTGAGCAGAAAGTTCATGATCCCCGCGATCGCGTCGGAGCCGTACTGCGCCGAAGCGCCGTCCCTCAGCACCTCGACCTGACGTAGCGCAATGGCTGGAATCGCCGACAGGTCCGGTCCCTGAGCGCCGTGGGAAACACCGATTCGCGACCACAGGATCACGGCCCCGCGGTGCCGCCGCTTGCCGTTCACCAGCACCAGGGTGTGGTCGGGCGCCAGCCCGCGCAGGTTCGTCGGCCGCACGATGGTCGCCGCATCGCCGCTGATCGAACTGATGTTCAGCGACGGCACCACGTTGCGCAGAAGGTTGTCGAGGTTCGTCTCCCCCTGATGCGCCACGTGCTCCGCGGAGATCACGTCGATGGGCACCATCGACTTCGTCACCGAACGCTCCCGGGCCCGGCTGCCGGTGACCACGATCTCCTCGTGGACGTGTGCGGCCGGATCGTCGGACTCGGATTCGTCGTGCTCGTCGCGCTCCTCGTCGCCGCCCTCTACCGCGGCCTCCCGCTCATTCGGCTCGGAATCGTCCCAGTTGCGGTCATGGAAGCGCAACAAATCCACGCCGTGGGTTTCGTAGAACCAGACCGGGTTGTGATCCACACCTGGTGCGATCAGCCGCTCTGCCGGAACACCCAGTCCAACCAGGTAGCCAAGGTACTCCAGGCTGGCCTCGTAGTTGAATCCCCTGTTGCCTGCCCAGATCATGATGTTGAGTGGCGGCTGCATTCCATCTTGCGCGTAGGACCGGGCAAGGCTGTACGCATCGTTGCCCTTCCCGAAGTCAAGTGACCTGGCGTTCTGACCCGCCACCCTCGGGTCCCGTTCAACGCCGTCGTTCTCGAAGACCAGCTTCTCCACCGCATAGCCGGGGCCGCCGGGCGCGGCAGAGATGAACAGGTGGGGGTACTTGAACATGATCCGCGTCGTCCCTCGTCCCCCCTGGGAAAACCCCTGCAAGGCTCGCCCACCGCGGTGTGCCAGGGTGCGGTAGGTGCTGTCGATGTGCGGAATCAACTCCCGCACGAAGACACTCTCCCCCTGGGAATCCTCGTAGTCGTACCAACTCACCCTGCCACCGTTCCCCCAGACGAAGATCACCGGGCGCACGGCGCCGGAAGCAATGGCGGCATGTACGTGCCCGGCTATGCCGATGCTCGCTGATTCGTTGCCCGGTCGCCCGCCGTGCAGGTAGTAGATGACCGGATAGCGGGTGTGACGGTTCGCAGCATCGTCGTACGCCGGCGGAAGGTAGATGTTGTAGCCCACCGGAACACCCATCGACGAACTCATGAACGTCGCGTGAGTCACGCCCGGCACCCTGCGATCCTCCGCGGGCGGATTCACCCAACTGAAGGGGCCACGCCCGCGCCCGAGGAACGCGCGCACCTCGCCGGGTTCCGCCCGGCCGTCTCTGTTGGCATCGAGCAGTGAGAACGCGCCTGGCATCACTTCGTCTTCCGTCAGCACGCCATCGCCGTTGCGATCGGCCATGAAGGCGTTCCCCACCCGGCCATCCGCGTCGTTGTCCGGCTCCTGAGTTCCCGCCTGGGGACTGCCGGTTTGCCCAGCCAACGTGGCCGGCAACGCTTGCGTAGTCGCCAGCACCAGGAGCGCACTGGCGAGGTTGCAACTGACTCCCATCTCCAAGACCTCCGCCCGGTTCGCGCCGACCAGCCCGGACCCTACTCCTCCGCCAGACCGAAGACAAAGACGACGTTTCCCATGGCGACGACGATCCGTTGCTCGCCGCCCACCGCGTAGCTCATCGGCGACGCGTGCGGCGCGCCGCCGAGCTAGATGCGCCATAGCGGCGCCCCCGTCTCCTCGTCCAGCGCGAAGAAGTAGCCGTCTTGCTGTAGCCCTTGGTGTGGTCGGCAACCTCGGTGTCCCAGAGCAACGAGCCGGAACGGGCGTCGATCGCCACCAGGTGGGCGTCGTTCGTGCTCATGAAGAGCGTCTCACCCAGGATCGCCACGCCGCGGTTGTTCCGCCCGCAACACAACCTGATGCCGTCCGGGAGCGGGTGCTCATAGCGCCAGTAGGCCCGCCCGGTCGCGGCGTCGACCGCGGTCACATTGCTGGGCGATTCGGTGATGAACATGACGCCGTCCACCACCAGCGGCGTCGTCTCATTCCGGTCGAGCTGCCGGATCTGGTGCGCCCACTTCAACTCGAGGCGATCCACGTTCTCGCGGTTGATCTGCTCCAGCCGGCTGAATCGCTGCCCGTGCAGCGCGCCGTGGTACATGAGCCAGTTGTGCGGCTCGTCGTCGGAGTTGACGAGGCGTTCCCAGGTCACCGGCGAGAGGAGCGCCATGCCGTCGCCCGGCGGGTCCTGCGCCGGCGCCGTTTGCGCGGCAACCACGAGCAACGCGGCGACGCTCCATCCGATCGATCTCACGAGTCGCTCCCCCGCAACGAAGAGAGATAGGCGACCAGGTCGTCTCGCTCTGCGTCCGAGAGCGTCTCGGCAGGCATCGTCGACTCGAGAATCCGTTCCACCGATCGCACCGCCGGCTTGGCGAAGGACAGCAACCTCTCCTCGCCATCCATGATCCGCAGGTTGGACGTGTCCTCGCCCATCCTCAGCCCCTCGACCACCGTGCCGTCTGCTCGGGTGATCCGTACCGTCCACCAACGCGGCGACACCTCGGCATCCGGTGTGGTGACGTCCTCTGCCAGCTCGTCCGGATCGCGGCGCTCGCCCACCCGCGACAGGTCCGGGCCAAGCCGGCCTCCTCGCCCCTGCACCATGTGGCAACGCCCGCAGTCCAGCTGTTCGAACGCCGCCCGGCCCGCCTCCGGCGAGCCCGGCAGAGACGCCAGGTCGACGGCTCCGGAGAGCGTGCGCAGATAGGTCACCAACTGCCAGATCTCCTGGTCCTTTGCGCGCCGGAGACCGCGCATCGAAGTGCCCGCAATGCCGTCCCGTATCACCCGAAAGAGCCCCGCATCCGTCGTCGAATGCCGGAAACTCCCCGTCGTCAGGTCCGGCCCGTCCGCCTCCTCCCCTCCAGTGGCGTCCACCCCATGACAGCTCGTGCACTTCGACTGGAACTGCCGCTGCCCCATGCGAACATCGATCGCACTCGTGTACGGGTTCTCCGGCTCTTCTCCCACAAGGCGACCCGCGAACGCACCCGAGAAGACCGCCCCAATCACCAAGCCAGCGACGAGCCGCCCGACAGCCCGACGCCGTGCAGCCGGTCCGGGGCTCCGGGGGGAGGGTCCCAGCGAAGCTGTCGGCAAGCGACGGCCGACGACCTCGCAGCAAACTACGCCGAACCGGAGCGCAGCCGACCGCAGCGAGCGCCAACCCCCCTCCATCCGAACAAGCGCGAGCGGTCGCGGGGACCCTCCCCCCGGAGCCCCGGACCGGCGGTTGCAGCTGGTGGCGCTCCGCCTCAGGCGTCCGCCTCGGGCCGCCGTTTCGGTTCGACCTTGGCCACGGTGATCAGGGACTCAACGCAGTCGCGCAGGGACTCGTCGAAGGGGCGGAACGTGATGCCCGTCGCCGCCCGCATCCGGTCGTTGCGTAGCTCGACGCCGGCCCAGATGCCTCGCAGTTCCTCTTCGCGCTTCCTTATGTGGTCGGGGTGGATCTCGGTGACCGCGGGCGTGTCATGACGGAGTTCCGGCAGCAGGCGGTCGATGCCGGCGTTGATCTCCTCTACCGGCACCGCATCCGCCGACCAGGCGATGAAGCGTTCGCCGTTCTTGACGCCGATGCTCTCGAGCAGACGGATGTGGCACTCGGCATCGTCGCGCACGTCGACCGTCATCCAGGGCCGGTAGGCCTGGTTCTGCTTGCACTCGCCCAGCAGCATCAGTTCGATGTTGTGCTGCCAGGGCCCCTTCTCCTTCTGGTGCGCCGACAGGATCGGGCCGACGTTGTCGCCCGGGCAGCAGGTGATCGCGTCCCAGCGCCCGCTCTTCTCCGCGGCCCTGGTGAACGCCTGCTGAGCGTAGATCTTGCTCATCGAGTAGCCATGGCCGCGTTCCGGCGTGCGCTTCGGGTTCGACTCGTCCGGGTACCGGTCCTCGTACAGGACGGGCCTCCGGACGAACTCGTAGATGTCCGCCTCCATGATGACGGCGGCTATACTCGAAGTGACGACGACGCGCGTAACCGAACCCGACTTCTCGATGCTCTCCACGATGTGGTCGCAGACGTTCTTCACGTAGTCGAAGTCGTTGTAGTCGCTGACGTGGGCAATGTGGGCGACGCCGTGGCAACCTGCGAAGATGTCGTCGAAGCAGCCCGGCTCGTCCAGGTTCGCCGAGTGGATCGTCAAGCGCCCGGAGGCATAGCCCGGCATCTCCCGCAGGAAGGTGGTCTTCTCCGGATCGTCCGCGTCGCGCACGCAGGCGCGCACCCGGTAGCCCTTGTCCAGCAACAGCCGGACCGCCCAGCCGCCGACGAAGCCCGCGCTGCCCGTGACCGCCACCGTGCCGCCCTTTGGGATCGGAGCCATATCGCTTACCCTCCGTGGATTGGTTCGCGCGCGACGATAACCGACGGCGAACCTGCTAGCTTTGCACCGCTTGACCGAGCGGCCCGTGAACACCGAATCCGTCGACAAGGTCCAGTGCGGCGACCGTACATACGACCTGCGCCGCCTGCGGTCGGACGACCGCGACGACGTCGTTGCGCTCGCGCGTGCGCTGCCCGAGATCGACCTGCAATTCCTGCGCTCCGATCTGACCGATCCGGTGATCGTCGAAGGCTGGATCCGTGACGCCAGTTCGGGCAGCAGGTTCACCACGCTCGCCCACCACAACGACGAACTGGTCGGCTACGGCAGCCTGAACCTCCGCGGCACTCAGTGGATGAGCCACCTGGGCGAGATCCGCGTGCTCGTCGCCGAGAGTCATCGCCGCTCCGGCCTCGGCCGCGTACTGACCCGGCGCGTGTTCGACCTCGCGCACGACCTCGGTCTACTCAAGCTCGTGGCACAGATGACGCGCGAACAGATGGGCGCTCGCCGACTCTTCGAACGGCTCGGCTTCTCGCCCGAGGCTCTCCTCACCGACTGGGTGATCGACCGCTCCGGCCGCACTCGCGACATGATGATCATGTCGTACGACGTCGGTTCGGCGAAGCGGAGCCGCACCTGAGTCCCCGCCGGCGCCGCCTCCGCCTCGTCTCCTGGAACGTGAACGGCCTGCGCGCCTGCGCACGCAAGGGCTTTCTCGACTGGCTGGGAAGCAGCCGGGCGCAGATCGTCGGGCTGCAGGAGACCAAGGCCCGCGCGGAACAACTGGTCCCCGAGCTGCGCCGGCCAAGCCGCTGGTACACGGCGTTCTCGAGCGCCGAGCGACCCGGCTACTCCGGCGTCGGCCTCTACTCCCGCCTCGAGCCGGCCTGGGTCCGGACCTCGCTCGGCGAACACCGCTTCGACGCCGAGGGACGCCTGCAACTGGCCCTGTTCGGCCAGCTGCTGGTCGCCAACGTCTACTTCCCCAAGGGCAGCGGCAGCAAGCGCGACAACAGCCGGGTGCCCTACAAGCTGGACTTCTACCGCGCCCTGTTCGACCAGCTCGACCAGGCCCGCGAGGCCGGCTACCGCGTTCTCGTCATGGGCGACTTCAACACCGCACCCCAACCGATCGACCTGGCGCGGCCGAAGCAGAACCGGAGGAACTCCGGGTTCCTGCCCGAGGAATGCGAGGAACTCGAGCGCTGGCTCGACGCCGGCTGGATCGATACCTTCCGCGACCTCCATCCGGACACGGTGCGCTATAGCTGGTGGCGTCAGGCGTATGGCGCCCGCGAGCGGAACGTCGGCTGGCGGATCGACCTGGTGCTTGCCTCCGAGGCCGCGATGCAGTTCGTCAAGCGAGCCTTCATCCTCACCGACGTGACCGGCTCCGACCACTGCCCGGTCGGCGTCGACCTCTCGGCCGAGGTGCTGTCGTGAGCCCGAGCAGCACCGCCCCGAGCAGGGCGACCACCGTCGAGGGTATTCGCCGGCGCATGGCCGGCTTTTCCACCCCAGAGGGCCTAGCCAGGGGACGGAACTTCAAGCTGCGGCCGACCGACGTTCTCATCGCCACCTACCCCAAGGCGGGCACGACCCTGATGCAGCAGATCGTCCACGGCCTACGCACCGGCGGCGACATGGACTTCGACGAGATCACGGAAGTCGTGCCGTGGCTCGAACTCGCCCACGACCTCGGCCTCGACCTGGAGGCGCCGCAGCCCGCCGAACCGCGAGTGTTCAAGACCCACTTCGACCGGCACTCGGCGCCCAGGGGCGGCCGAACCATCTACGTCGCTCGTGACCCGGCGGATTCTCTCGTTTCGTTCTACTACTTCTTCAGCGGCTGGATCTTCGAGCCCGGCGCCGTGTCGATCGAGAACTTCGCCCTCGACTACGTGCTTCACGGATCCCGAAGCGGCCGCTACTGGGACCACCTCGTGTCCTGGTGGCCGCACCGGCTCGATGCCGACACCCTCTGGCTCTGCTTCGAGGACATCGTCGCTGACCTCCCCGCCGCGGTCGCCCGTGTCGCCCGCTTCATGGACCTGGACCCGGAGCATCCCAACATCGAGATCGCGACCCGCCAGGCCTCGATCGACTTCATGCGCAAGCACGGCTCGAAGTTCGACGACAACCTCGTCCGTCGCACCCGCAACGGCCCATGCGGCCTCCCCCCCGAAGCCTTCAGCTCGAAGGTCCGCAAAGGCCGGGTCGGCGAAAGCAAACTCGAACTCCCGTCTTCGGTCGTCACGGCGTGGGACCGGGAATGGCGACGCATCGTCGAACCAGCCACCGGTCATCAATCGTACGGGGACCTCAGAACCGCTGTGGCCAAGCCTCCGTAACCCAGCCCGGCCGGCTCTGCGCCAGTTCGACGACGTCCAGCCCACGGCGGGGCCGGAGGGGAGGGTTCCAGCGAAGCTGTCGGCAAGCGACGGCCGACAACGTCGCAGGAATCTACGCCCAACCGGAGCGCAGCCGACCGCAGCGAGCGCAACCCTTGAATCAACTCAGAAAGCGCGAGCGGTCGCTGGGACCCTCCCCTCCGGCCCCGCCGTGGGCGGGTGCGTCCGACGTAGCCCCGCCGCTAAAGCAGGCCGCCCTCCGGCGCGGGCCGGGCGCGCTGGTTGTAGAGCAGCTTCTTGAGCCGTTCGCGTTCTTCGTCGGAGAGGTTCGCGTAGTCGATCGCTTCGCCGCTCGAGACGTCCATGCCGCGCTGGACCGCCGGCCGCGAGCCGACCTCCTCGAACCACCGCTTGAAGTACGGGAACTCCTCGATGTCCTGCTGCTGGTCTTTCCAGCGGATCGTCCACGGATAGCAGATCATGTCGGCGATCGTGTACTCGTCGCCGATCAGGTATCGGCGGTCATAGAGGCGGTTGTTCATCACACCGTAGAGACGGTTCACCTCGTCGGTGAAGCGGCGCACGGCGTAGCTCTGGTCGCCCTCGGTATCGCGCAGGCGGCGGAAGTGCCCGCATTCACCCGACTTCGGCCCCTGGTTCGCCATCTGCCAGATGAGCCACTGGTTCACTTCGTGACGGGCACGCAGATCCTGAGGGTAGAACTGGCCGGCCTTCTCGGCGATATACATCATGATCGCGCCGGACTCGAAGAGCGCGATCGGTTCGCCGCCGTCGGCCGGCTCGTGGTCGACCATCGCCGGCATGCGGTTGTTCGGCGAGATCGCGAGAAACTCCTCCTTGAACTGGTCGCCGAAGCCGATCCGGCAGGGCACGATGCGATAGGGCAACCCGCACTCTTCGAGCAGGATCGTGACCTTCTTGCCGTTCGGCGTCGGCCAGTAGTGCAGATCGATCATCGCGATGCTCCCCTGGAAGTGAAAGGCCCGGAGGTTAGCGGACCCGCCGACCCGCCCGCGATACGCTCTCCCCGCCCGCGCATGGATAGCGGGCCGGACAGGAGGAACAGAGTGCACGTCAGGACGAGGACATCGAAAGCAACGATCGCGCTGCTCGCGCTCGGTTGTCTGGCCACCGCCTCATCGGCGTCGGAACCAGGTGATGCCGAAGCTCAGCTTGCCGCCGCAATCCAGGCGGCGCCGGAAGACCGCCGGGACGGCGCGCGGGTGCTCGGATGGACGGCCGATGGCAAGGTGGTGGAACTCCGCGCCGGCAGCAACGACCTCGTTTGC
Organism: Acidobacteriota bacterium; assembly: GCA_026708285.1. GTDB lineage: Bacteria > Acidobacteriota > Thermoanaerobaculia > Multivoradales > Multivoraceae > Multivorans. The sequence goes on along the minus strand of JAPOVF010000026.1, from coordinate 982 downwards.
CTGGCCGCCCGCCCGGGCGACGCGCAGTGGAGCGTCGCCTGCTACCACGAGTCGCTTGAGCCGTTCATGGCCCGCGGCCGCGAGCTGGTCGCCCAGGGCATCGAAGGCCAGGAACGAATCGACATTCGCGAACGGGAGATCGCCGAGGGCAAGCTGGTCATGCCGCGCGAGCCGCGCACGCTCTACGTGCTCCACGGCAGCGGCTTCGATGCCGCGACCGGCGAGGTGAACGACGCCTACCTGCGCTGGGTGATCTACACACCGTACGCGACGCCGGAATCGACCGGTCTGACGACCCGGCCGGTTCCCGGCGCGCCCTGGCTGATGTTTCCCGGGACCGCGGGTGCGCACATCATGATCAATCCACCTCGTCCGTGAGCACCGCCTTCAGCGACAGTCCTTTCCGGGACATCGTCGGTCCGTCCTCCCAGTTCTACATCTCCCAACGACTCAGGCTCCACTACCTGAACTGGGGCAACGAGGACAAGCCGCCCCTGGTGCTGATCCACGGCGGCCGCGACCACGCCCACAACTGGGACTGGGTAGCGAACGCACTGCGCGGCGACTACCACATCGTCGCGCCCGACCTGCGCGGCCACGGCGACAGCGAATGGGCGATCGGCGGCATGTACGCGATCACCGACTTCGTCCTCGACATCGCGCAACTGCTGGAAGCGCTGGACCGTTTCCCGGTGCGGATCGTCGCCCACTCGCTGGGTGCGAACATCGCTCTCCACTACACCGGCTTCTATCCCGGGAACGTCCACAAACTGGTGGCGATCGAGGGCATGGGGCCGCCCCCGCGAATCCTCGCCGACCGGGTCAACGCGGCGGTGGACGAGCGGATGCGGGGCTGGGTCGGCAGCATGCAGAAGCTCGCGGGACGCCAACCGCGGCGCTACCCGTCGCTCGACGCCGCGGCCGAGCGGATGCAGGAGGTGAACAGCTTCCTGAGCCCCGAGCAGGCACGGCACCTCACCGT
>JAPOVF010000022.1:37009-41247 GCA_026708285.1 Acidobacteriota bacterium | reverse complement strand
ATCATGCTGAGCTGGTTCGGCTTCGTCGCCTCGAGGAGATCGCCGTAGGAGTCGATCCCCACGCCGGGGAGCCTGGTCATCGCGATGACCGTGATGAGGATGGCGCCCCCGAGCAGGATGACCGTCTGGATCGTCTCGGTGACGACGACCGCGCGCAGGCCCCCGACCACGGTGTAGATCACCGTGATGATCGAGATCATCGCGATCGACATGAACGACGGGATGCCGAAGAACCGCTCGAACACGGCGGCGCCGGCGTAGAGGCTGATGCCGATGTGGATCAGCATCGCCGACATGATGAACATGAAGGACAGCGTGGTCCGGGCGGCCGGGCTGTAGCGCCGCTCCATGAACTCGGGCAGCGTCGTGATCCGGCTCCTGAAGTAGATCGGCACGAAGACGAGGCTGAGCAGGATGATCGTGAAGGACGCCATCCACTCGTAGTTGCCGACGACCATGCCGACGCCGAAGCCGCTCTCCGCGAGCCCGACCAGGTGAATCGTCGAGATGTTCGAGGCGAACAGCGCGGCCCCCACCACGGGCCACTTCAGGTTGCGGCTCGCCAGGAAGTACGACTCGCTGGTGTGCCGCTTGATCCTGCGCACCGACCAGAGGCCGACGAACAGGATGCCCAGCAGGTAGACGACGATGATGAAGAGATCGACGGGCGCGATGGTCATGGGAACGGGTTAGGAGACTCGACGATCGCTGTAGAAGGTCCGGAAGCCGGCGCTTCGCGCCGGATGCCGGCGGGGACGCCGGCGCACCCAGTGTCAGACGATGATGTCGTCTACGACGATCCCCTCGACGTCGGTCAGGCGGAAGTCGCGCCCCTGCGAGCGGTACGTCAACTGCTCGTGGTCGAGGCCGAGCAGATGCAGGATCGTTGCGTGCAGGTCGTGGATGTGGACCTTGTCCTCGATCGCGTAGTAGCCGTAGTCGTCGGTGCGGCCGTGGCTGTGGCCGGGCTTTGTGCCGCCGCCGGCCATGAACATCGTGTAGCCGTGCGGGTTGTGGTCGCGGCCGTTGCGGGCGCCTGCTTCGGCGCCGGGGGTGCGCCCGAACTCGCCGCCCCAGAGCACCAGGGTCTCGTCGAGCAGTCCACGTGACTTGAGGTCCTTGATCAGGCCGGCCACCGGGCGGTCGACCTCGGCGCAGCTCTGCGGCAGGCCGGTGATCAGGCCCGAGTGGTGGTCCCACTTGGTGTCCGGGCCGTGGGTCGCCTGCACGAAGCGCACGCCCGATTCCGAGAAGCGCCGGGCCAGGAGGCAGCGGAGCCCGAAGTTGCGGGCCACCGGGTCGTCGAGTCCGTAGAGCCGCCGGGTGGCCTCGGACTCGCCCTCGATGCTCATCAGCTCGGGCGCTTCGGTCTGCATGCGGAAGGCGAGCTCGAAGGACTCGATCCGGCCCTCGAGCGCCTGGTCGGGGCCGGTCGCCTCGAGCTGGCGCCGTTGCCAGCGCTGCAGCAGGTCGAGTTCGCTCCGCTGGACCTCCGGCGACACCGACTCGTTGTCGAGGAAGTCGATCGTCGCGTCCTCCGTCTTCATCCGGGTCGTGCCGATCGCCGTGCCGTTGTAGGCGGCAGGCAGGAAGGCGGAGGAGTAGTTCTGGACGCCGCCGTGCTGGTACGAGGGGCAGATCGTGATGAAGCCGGGCAGGTTCTCGTTCTCGGTGCCGAGGCCGTAGGCGATCCACGAGCCCATCGACGGGCGGACAAAGCGGTCGCTGCCGGTGTTCATCGCCAGGATGGCGCCGCCGTGGGCGGCGTTCGTGCCCCACATCGAGCGGATGAAGCAGAGATCGTCGACCACAGAGGCGATGTTGGGCAGGAGTTCACTCACCCAGGCGCCGGACTGGCCGTGCTGCCTGAACTCCCAGGGGCTCTTGAACAGGTTGCCGGTCTCGGCGAACTGCACGCGCGGCTTGGCGAAGGGCAGCGGCTTGTTGTCGTCGCGGATCAGGAGCGGCTTGTACTCGAAGAGGTCGTGCTGCGACGGGCCGCCGTGCATGTGCAGGAAGATGATGCGCTTCGCCTTCGGTGCGAAGTGCGGCACGCGCGGCGCCAGCGGGTTCGTGGATGTCGCGGCCAGCACGTCGCGCTGCAGCAGGGACGAGAGCGCCAGGCCGCCGAAGCCGCAGCCGCAGGTCTTCAGCATCTGGCGGCGGGTCAGGGGTGGCGGTTGGTAGTGGGGGTAGCGCATCGGCAGGGACCGGTCGTCTCAGTTGATGTAGATGAACTCGCTTGCCGCGAGGATGACATGGGCCAGTCGCGTCCAGGCGTAGAGTTCGGCGTCTGCGGACGCAGAAGCCGGCGAGGACGCCGGCGCACCCAGTGTGCGGCCGCTTCCACGGGCGCACCCGGTGTCTGACGCGCAGCTTCGCATCTCATCGAGGAAGGCGAGGCTGTCGGCGATCTCGACGTCGTCGGCCGGGCGGCCGTAGGCGCGGACGAACGCGGTGTCGATGCGCTCGGCGGCGTCGGCGTCCTCGATCTCCAGCAGTTGCTTTGCGAAGCCGAGCGCCGCCTCCTGGACGAACGGGCTGTTCATCATCAGAAGCGCCTGCCGCGGCACGACCGTCTCGGATCGATCGCCGACCGAGTCGCTGGCGTCGCCGAAGTCGAAGCCGCCGAAGATCGGATAGACCGCGGTGCGCACGACCGGCATGTAGATCGAACGCCGCGGCGCGTCGTAGATGTCGACCCGGTCGAGTGGGCCGTACTCGCCGAAGACGTATCCTCGGGCGTTGTACTCCTCCACCCGTCCACCGATCGTCAGGTCGAGCCGGCCGGCGAGCTGCAGCAGGGCGTCGCGAATCGGCTCGACCTCAAGGCGTCTCCGGTTGTTGCGCCAGAGGAGGCGGTTCTCCTCGTCGATAGCGGCGTTCGCGGCGTCGTAGTCGCTCGACAGCCGGTACGTGCTCGACAACATGATGTCGCGGTGCAGGTCCTTGAGCGACCAGCCGCCCTCGACGAAGCGGCGCGCCAGCCAGTCGAGAAGCTCGGGATGCGTGGGCTTGCTGCCGATCACGCCGAAGTTGCTCGGCGTGTCGACGATGCCGCGGCCGAAGTGCCAGTGCCAGACGCGGTTGACGATGACCCTGGCGGTGAGCGGGTGCTCGGGGTGGGTCATCCAGCGCGCGAGCTCGAGCCGTCCGCTGGTGTCGCCGGCGACTGGAGGTGGCGGCACCAGGTGGTCCGTGACCTTCAGGAAGCCGCGCGGCTCCGGTTCGTCGGCGAGGTTCAGGTGGCTGCCGCGAATGTGCACCGGCAGGTCGACCGTCGCGGTCTCGTCCACCGCCATGGCGTGGGGCGGCGCGGGGGGTGACGCCTCCTCCAGGCGTTCGACTTCGGAGCGCAGCCTGGCGAGCTGCTCCAGCGCCTCCTGCGGGTAGAGCTTCTCCTCCTCTTCCTGGTCGAGGCAGAGGATGCAGAAGTAGCCGTCGTAGACCAGCCACCGCAACTCCTCCTGCTCGCGCGGCAGCCTGAAGTCCGAGGGTGAGAGGTCGTCCTCGTCCTTGAGCCCGAGTCGCATGAGGTGCTCTTCCCAGGCGATCTCGATCGTCGCGAACAGGCTCGCGTAGCGCCAGGCGACCTCCTCGAGCGTCTTCGGCGCCGGCCCGCGGACGAGACTCCGGGTCAGGGGCGCCGTCAGCACCTTCTCCGAGGCGATGATCGCCCGCAGCTCCTCGGTCACCTGTTCGTAGCGATCAGGAGAGGCGGCGGCGTAGGCGTTCCAGATCACGAAGACGGTGCTCGGGCTCGGCGCGTCCCCCTCGACGGGCGGGCCCTCCCGGTATCGATGGAAGGCCCTGACCCAGCGCTCGAGGACCGGCGGCTCCAGCCCTCGGCTTCCGGCGACTCGGCCGATCGTTTCGCGGGCAGCCTCCTGCTTCTCCTCGTCGTCGCTCCAGCTCGGGTAGGCCTCTTCCGCGGCGAGCAGGTAGTCGGCAAGAGCCGCGCGGCGCGGGCTCCGCAGGACGTCGTTCTGCTCGCGGACGACGTCGTCCACCTTCTCCTGGGCTTCGGCGACCAGCTTCCGCGCCGCCTCGTACTCGGCGATCTCGTCTTCCGGGGCCAGTGGCCGCTCCAGCCAGCGCATGCCGGCGGCGTCGCTCATCGTCTCGGTCGAGCGCAGGATGCCGGCCATCGCGTAGTAGTCGGCCGTGGGAATCGGGTCGAACTTGTGGTCGTGGCAGCGGGCGCAGCCGACCGGCAGGGCGAGAAAGGCGCGGCCCAG
>JAPOVF010000022.1:0-36093 GCA_026708285.1 Acidobacteriota bacterium | reverse complement strand
GGCCGGATCTTCGACTCGAAGAACTCCAGGTCGGCGGGATCGATCTCCGAGGCGCCGGCGACCGTTCCGACCGCCGCCAGCCAGGCAAACAGGAAGGGCGCAGCGCGGATCATTGAGGACTCTGTGCTGAGTCGCGGATTCTACTTCCTCGTCACGTACACGTAGTAGGCGCTCGCGATGACTTCCCGCCCTTCTTCGAACCAGGTGTGCAGCGCCATGGGCCCCTCAGGCAGGGTCACCGTGAAGGTGGCCTCCGTGTCGTCCGAGTCGACTCGGGTCGTCAGCCCCTCGAAGCCGTAGGGCCTCTTGTCGCCGATGTCGAGGTGATGGTGGTCGCTGATGAAGAGGCGTGCCGAGGAAATGGGCAGCGCCGTGCTGCCCTCGGGCGCCGACGCGAGCGGTACGTCGATCTCCCTGGGCCAGCGCCGCAGCGCGAACTCGTATTCGCCCGCCACGGCCACGTCGAGCAGCCAGTAACCGGTCTTGCGGGTACCGCGGCGAACCTGCGCCTGCTGATCGACGAAGACGTCGAGCCACTCGCATCCGGTCAGCATCATGGGGTTCTCGATGTCGTCGCCGATGACGATCCGCTGGGGCTCGTTGGCGGCCGGGGCCACTTCGTTCCACCACTCGTACAGATGGCCCCGCATCCGGGCGACCACTTCCGGGTGCTGCTCGATCACGTTCGTGGTCTGCAACGGATCGGACTCCAGGTCGTAGAGCTCGCGGTCCTCGAGCAGGCGCCAGTGCTTCCACAGGACGCCCGCGTGACTGCGCGTGAGGATCGACTGGGTGTACGGCGAGGGGTAGTTGAACCCGGACGGCATCCGGCTGTAGTTGATGATCAGAATGCGGTCCTCGGGCACAGCAGCATCTCCGCGCAAGACGGGGGCCAGGCTAATGCCGTTGAAGTTCCGGGCGGCCGGCGTTTCGATGCCGGCGAGGTCCAGAAGCGTCGGCAGGACATCCTGGACCTGAGTCAGGCCCGTGACGTCCCGCGGGTCCGCCAGGTCGCCGTTCGGCCAACTGATGAAGAAGGGCACCCGATGGCCGCCTTCCCACAGCTCGGTCTTCATGCCGCGCATGCCGGCGTTGAAGTAGAGCGGGCCGTGGGTGCTGCCGTTGTCCGTCATGAAGATCACGATCGTGTTGTCCCGGAGCCCCTCCTCCTGGAGGAACTCGGTGAGCTTGCCCATGTTCGTGTCGATGTTCCGGACCATGCCCAGATAGCTCGCCAGCCTTGTCTTCAGTGCCGCGCTCATGTCGGCGAACTCGGGCCGGGCCAAGGCGGCCGCCAGCGCGGTTTCGTCCTCCTCCTTGGCGATCAGCGGGCCATGCGGCGTGTTCGGAGCGATGTAGGCCAGGAAGGGCGTTCCGGACTCCACGGAGCGCTTCATGAAGCCGATCGCTTCGTCGAAGAAGATGTCGGTGCAGTACCCCTTGAACGCCTGCCGCCTGCCGTTGCGGATGTAGGTGTCGTCGAAGTAGTCGTTGCCCCAGAAGTCGGGCACCGAGCCGATGTGGGAGGAGGGGAACCACACGGTTTCGTCGAATCCGCGATCCTCAGGCCGGAAGGGATAGTTGTCGCCGAGGTGCCACTTGCCGAACACCCCGGTTCGGTAGCCGGCCTCCGCGAAGATGTCGGCCATCGTCGGGATCTCGGGCCGCAACAGGGCGCGACCGCTGCTGACGTTGATCGCGCCGTTGCGGGCGGCGTCCATGCCGGTCAGCAGTTGCCCGCGGGTCGGCGTGCACATCGGCGCCACGTGAAAGTCGTCCAGGCGCACGCTCTCGTTGCGCAGCCGGTCGAGATGCGGTGTCTCGAGCACGGGGTTCCCGTGGGCGGAAAGTTCGCCGTATCCCTGATCGTCCGTCATCACGAGGACGACGTTCGGCGGCTGGGCGGAGGCGGTCGCCGCGAGCGCGAAGAGCAGAGCTCCGGAAAGAGACGTTGTTAGCCTCACGATCGAGTCTCCATGGTGGGTGCGTCAAGTAGCGAGCGTCGGCACCGCAGCGTAGCGGAGACGTTCGCGGACCCGGTGGCGGCGTGACCTCGTTCCGCGACCGCTACGGGGGCTGGGCGCTCGTCGCGGGCGCCTCCGAGGGTCTTGGCGCCTCGTTCGCGGACTGTCTCGCCGAGCGCGGCATGGACCTGGTGCTGATCGCCCGGCGCGAGTCGTTGCTCGAGGACCTCGCGGGCAGGCTGCGCGAGCGGTACGGCGTCGAGGTGCGGCCGCTTGCGATGGACCTCGCCAGTCCCGGTCTCGCCGGCGCGCTGGCTGGCGCCACCTCGGACCTCGACCTGGGCGTGCTCGTCTACAACGCCGCCTTCGTGCCGGTGGGGCGCTTCGTCGACGCCGGCGCCGAGGAACTCGAGCGCGCCGTCGACGTCAACGTCCGGGCACCGGTCGTCATGCTGCACACGCTGCTGCCGGGGCTCGAGCGGCGCGGCCGTGGCGCGGTGATCCTGATGTCTTCGCTGGCGGGCCTGCAGGGGACGGCGCGGGTTGCTGCCTACGCCGCGACCAAGGCCTTCAACACGGTCCTCGGCGAGGGCCTGTGGCAGGAGCTCCGCGAGCAGGGCATCGATGTGGTTGCCTGCTGCGCCGGCGCGATTCCCACGCCGGGCTACGAGCGCTCGGGCAAGGGCCGGGTGCCGGGCATGCTCGACCCCGACGCGGTGGCGCGGCGAACGCTGGATGCTCTCGGCATGGGTCCGCGGTTTGTGCCTGGACTCGTCAACCGGTTGGTCGCCGCGCTGCTGACGCGTCTCCTGCCGCGCAAGGCCGCGATCCGGCTGATGGCGGGCAACACCGGCGATATCGGCTGAAGAGCGGCTCTAGCGCCGGCTGGGGCTGATTCGACCTGGGCCTAAGCGAGGATCGCCACGCCTTCGGCGGCGGCCGCTTCGGTCAAGCGGCGGTCCAGACTCGCCAGAGCGCAGCCTTCGCGAATCGCCAAGGCCAGGTAGCTGGCGTCGTAGGCGGTCAGGCGGTGTTCGCGCGCCAGCGTCATGACGTGTCGATCGTCCGTTTCAGCGGCGCAGCGGATACGGAGCCTGCGCAGCCGCGACATGGAGGCGTCGGCGTGGCGGCCGTCGATGCGGCCTCGACGTTCGGCCGACAGCAGGAGATTCCGCAGTTCGTGCCAGAACACCTCCGGGACGGTCGCGTCCTCGACGCCCAGCCGATCCAGGGCGAGGTCTGCGAGCGCTGCGTCTTCGTCCGGCAGCACCCACGTGGCCGCGACCGAGGCGTCAGGCACGAACGCCATCAGCGTTCGTGCCCCTCGTGCCGCCAGGACAGGATTTCCGAGGTCGTCACGCTCTGCTGCTTGGCACGTTCCCGCCGCATCGTCGCGCACAGCGCGGCGTGTTCCTCGCCGTCGACGTGGGGGGTCACACGGGCGATCGGCTTCGACCCGCGGCAGATGACCACGTCCTCGCCCGCCTCCACCTTCACCAGCAGTGCCGAAAGGTGTGTCTTGGCCTCGCCGATCTTCACGTAGCGTGTCATCGTCTCCTGGCTCCCTGGGCGATCCCGGTTCCCGATCAGGTTCGACGCGCTTGAACTGTAGGCTCGGAGACCCGACTTGGTCAAGTGCTTGGTTCGGTCTGGGTCCCGACGGTCGGGAGAACGAGGGGGCGGAGTCAGTTCTGCCCGGAGGCCCAGCGCTTCCTTCGCTGGGGGCGATACGATGACGCTCCATGATGCACAACCTGACGCGGCTCTTCTTCCTGGCTGCCGCGCTGCTCGCCGCTGCCGGGAATGCCTCCGACAAGCGGCCGATCACGATCGTCGAGCTGATCGACGTGCCCGGCGTCGGTAGTCCGCGCATCTCGCCGGACGGCGCTCAGCTCCTCTACACGCGCAGCGACACGGACTGGAAGAAGAACGGCCGCACGACGCACATCCGCCGGATCGGGATGGACGGCACGGGCGACGTGCGCTTGACCTACGGCGAGAAGGGGGAGCGTAGTCCGCGCTGGTCTCCGGACGGGAACTACGTGGCCTTTCTCGCGACGCGCGGCGAAGACGAGTTCTCCCAGATCTACCTCCTCCCGAACGGTGGCGGGGAAGCCTCGCCGCTGACGAGCCACGAGAGTTCCGTTCAGAGCTACGAGTTCTCGCCGGATGGCGAGAACATCTTCTTCGTTGCCGCCGATCCGGAGACCCCCGAGGAGAAGAAGAAGGACGAGCTGAAGGACGACGTCTTCGCCTTCGACGAGGACTACAAGCAGCGCCACCTCTTCCGGGTCGCCTGGACCGGGGACGACCGGGGCAAGGTCGAGCGGATCACCGACGGCGACTTCTCGGTCGTCGGCTTCCGGATCTCTGCGGACGGGGCGCGCATCGCCCACCACCGGGCGCCCTCTCCGCTCTTCGACAACCGGGACGAGGGTGAGGTCTGGATCATGGACGCGGACGGCGGCAACGCCCTGCAGCTCACCGACAACACGGTGAGCGAGTCGGGAGCCGAGCTGTCCCCCGATGGGCGGCACGTCATGTTCCTGACCAACTCCAGCGCCGACCTGGAGACCTACTTCAACACGAACCTCTTCGTCGTCCCCGCCAGCGGCGGAGCGCACCGGCTGCTCTACGGGGACATGCCCCACGAGGTCAACGGCGCCCGCTGGGCCGCCGACGGCTCGATCTACTTCACGGCGAACACGGGGGTGCGAAGCCAGCTCTTCCACGCCGCTGTCGACGACACGACGCCACGTGCCTTGACCGAAGGCGACCACGCGCTGGGCTCGTGGAGCTACTCCCGGGACGCGGGCCTGCATGCCTTCGGCATCAACCGCCGCGAGAACGCCGGCGATATCCACGTGATGCCGGCGGGCGGAGGCGCGCCCGCCAAGGTGACTTCGGTCTACGACTACCTCGACGAGACCTTCCTGCTGCCCCGCCAGGAGACGATCCGCTGGCCGGGGGAGGACGGCGTCGAGGTGGAGGGCCTCCTCTACTACCCGCTCGACTACGAGGAGGGAAACCGGTACCCCCTGGTCGTCCAGACGCACGGCGGACCCGCGGCCTCGGACAAGTTCGGGTTCGGCCGCTGGTCGAACTATGTCCAGGTACTGGCCGCCCGCGGCTACTTCGTCTTCAAGCCGAACTACCGGGGGAGCACCGGCTACGGAGACCCGTTCCTGCGCGACATGGTCGGCCACTACTTCCACCAGGCGCACCTCGACGTGATGACCGGGGTCGACCACCTGATCGAGCTCGGACTCGTCGACGGCGACCGCATGGCCAAGATGGGCTGGAGCGGCGGCGGTCACATGACGAACAAGATCATCACCCACACCGACCGCTTCAAGGCCGCGTCGTCGGGCGCCGGCGCGGTGAACTGGATCTCGATGTACGGCCAGAGCGACGTACGGACCTATCGCACTCCCTGGTTCGGGGGCACGCCGTGGCAGGAGGACGCTCCGATCGGGGTCTACTGGGAGAACTCGCCGCTCAAGGACGTCTACAAGGTGACCACGCCGACGCTCGTCCTGGTCGGTGAGAACGACGTGCGCGTGCCGCCGCCCCAGTCGGTGGAGCTGTATCGGGCGCTGAAGACGAACGGAGTGGAGACCCACCTCTACATCGCTCCGCGTGAGCCCCACGGCTGGCGGGAGCTCCGCCACGAGCTGTTCAAGGTGAACGTGGAGATCGACTGGTTCGAGCGCCACGTTCGGGGGATCGAGTACGAGTGGGAGACGGCTCCGGGATCGGAAGACGACGAAGACCCGGAAGCATGAAGGGACCGAAGATCCCGGTCGCGGCCTTCGTCGTGGTCGTCGTCGCGCTTCAGACGACGGCCTGGAACGTGGCGAGCCACCGGCTGCACGGCGGCGTCGATCCGACTTACTTCGTGCTCAGCCTGTTCCTGTCGATCAACCTGCTGATCTGCTACTGGGAGGCCTGCCTGTACCTGCGGCGCGACTACATCGCGCAGCGGGCCGAGTACTGGCGCGAACGCGGCGCGGAGACCGGCCGGCCGCCAGCCATCCTGTTCCTGTTCTCGGGGATCCCGCTCACGGGCGTCCTGTCGCCGACGGCATGGGCGGACGTCTGGGCGGCCTACTCCGTGTACGACGACGCCTATACGGACCGGCGGACCTTCGGCTTCAACTGCGACGTCGGCAACGGCTTCGCCACGCCGATCCCGTCGATGGTCCTGCTGCTGTCGATGACCACGGGTTTCCTGCCGGCCTTGGTCGCGGGGATCCTCGGCGTCGCGCTGTTCTGGCAGTGGGTCTACGTCAGCTCGCTCTACATGGTGAGCTTCTACGTCTCGGGCGGGCACCGGGCAATCGGTCGGCTCGACCGGCTCGTGTGGGTGTGGGCGCCCAACACGATCTGGGTCGTCGTCCCGATGTTCGGGCTGTACGTGGCGGTGCGGCTGGTGCTGGACGGGACGTACGCCGTGTTGGGCCGCTAGATCAGCCGCCGCTGGTTTCGGCAGCGGCCGCCTTGGCCGCTTCCCGCTGCTGGCGCCGGAACTCGCGAACCCGCTGCATCTGCTCCCTCAACTGCTCGGGCACGATGAAGGTGGGCATGTTCGTCTGCTGCGTCTTGTCGCTGAAGGTGTAGTGGATGAAGCCGACCATCATCTCGTCGGTCGTTGCCTCGCCCCAGGTCACGCTGGACGTCGGATCGGGGTTCGCCAGGTTGTCGGTTGAGTTGTCGAACTTCGCGTCGACGCGGATCGTCGTGCCGGCCGGGATCACTCTGGGCGCCGTCGGCGTGTAGGTGAGCTGCCAGTTGAAGTCGTAGTTCGGCACGTCGAGCAGGACTTCCTTGCGGCCGTCCGGGTACTCGGCCGTGAACGTCATCGACTTACCCCGGAGGTGCATGTGGGGCGTGAAGTCGAAGAGCACCGCCTCGTGTTCGGTGGTGTACGACGACCAGGAGTGGTAGTCGCTCTCGCCCGCCGGAATGTTGAGCGTCGGATCGACCAGCCACAGCGTCTCCACCACGTTCTCGGGCTTCTCGTCGTGGAAGTAGAGGCCCATCGTCGTCTGGTCGGTGCCGCCGGTGCCCGGGCCCGGAGTCTTGTGGTAGTGCATCTGGAAGAACAGCGTGCTGTTCGGCGGCATGCGCATTCCGTGCCCTTCCGCGAACTGGAGCGGCGCGACGCCCGGCCCCCAGCCGCCGACGAAGGTGAGGTCCAGGGTTCCGGTCGTGCTCCGCACGCCCGCGATGGTGGCGTCGGGCGGCGCCAGGTAGGTCAACTGGTGATGTACCGCTTCGACGAATCCGGGGTGGATCTCGATCGCCCGGATCCAGCGCTCTTCGTCGACCGGGTTGTCCACCTGGAGCCACTCGTAGTGATCCTCGATGTCGTCTGAGACGTGGAACTCCGGCGCGGTGTAGATGACGTCCGGCTCACCCAGCTTCCAGTGGGAATCGAACGTGGGCGGCTCCGGAGCCTGCGACAGGTCGCCGGCCGGTGCGCCCGCGGCGACCCAGTTGTTCAGCGTCTCGATCTCGGCGTCGGTGAGGCTCGGATCCTCCACGAACTCGCCGTGCTCCGGGTTGGCGAACCACGGCGGCATGGTGCGCTCGCTGGTGACCCGGCGGATCGACTTCGCCCAGGGCCGCGTCTCGTCGTAGGTCAGGAGAGACATGGGTGCCGTCTGGCCGGGGCGGTGGCAGCTCGCACAGTTCTCGTGGAGGATTGGCGCGATGTGGTCCGCCCAGGTCACCTCGGAGGGGTCGGCCGGGTTGTTGGCCGGCGGCGCCGCGACTGCTGCGGCCGCGACTAGCGCGAGGGCGGTAACGAGGAAGGGAGAGCGGGACTTCATGGGGTTCTCCTTGGGCGGCGAGAGTCCGCGGATGCGGCGATTGTAGCCCTCAACGGAACGCCGAGAGGATCTCTTCGTCGATCTGCTGCCAGGCTTCCGGCCGGTTGCCGATGCCGCAGAGGACGATCTCCTCGGCGCCGGCTTCGACGTACTCGTGCAGAAGGTCCTGAACGTGCGAAGCAGTGCCCCAGCAGTACCAGGGTTGTCCGGGTGACTTCGCGGCTTCCTCGTCGTTCGCGAAGAGCCGGAATGGCAGGCCGACCGTTCGCTTGATCTCCGCCGGATCGCGGCCGGCGTCCTCGCAGTGGCGGTCGAGGACCTTCTGCTTTTGCTTGAAGACATCGACGCCGGCGGGGTGCCAGAAGTCGAGATTGCTGATGTCGCCGTAGCGGGCGCAGGTGCGGAGCGTTCGCTTCTCGCCGTTGCCGCCGATCAGGATCGGGATGTGGGCCGTCCGGGTGGAACGCGGCCGGGTCGAACCCGGTACCAGGGGCGCCTTGTCCAGCGTGTAGTGGCTTCCCTCGAAGGAGACCTTCTCACCTTCCTCCGCCGTGAACAGCAGGCGGATGAGCTGAGCCGCCTCCTCCAGGCGGTCGGAGCGCTCGCGCAGGGTGGGGAAGTCCCAGCCGTAGGCCTGGTGTTCGCGCTCGAACCAGGCGGCGCCGATCCCCAGCTCCATGCGCCCGCCGCTGATGTGGTCGACGCTGGCGCAGATCTTCGCGAGCAGGGCCGGATTGCGGTAGGTGACGCCGCAGGCGAGCGTACCGAGCCGTACGCGCTCGGTCACGACCGCCGCCGCCGTGACCAGGGTCCAAACCTCGAGGGCCGAAAGATGTTCGTCGTTGGGAGCGGCCGGCGGCAGGAAGTGGTCCGAGAACCACAGGCTGCTCCAGGTGCCGTTCTCGATCGCCTGGACCGTGGCCTCGGTCTCCGACCACGGCACGCGGTAGCTGCTGAGCTGGGCGCCAAACTCCATGGGTCGTAAGTTACTCCAAGTGGTACGCTGTTCCAAGTTTGTGACGCGCCGCGATGACAGCCGACATCCAGCCTCTGACGGCCGCCAACTCGCCCGGCCGCGGGCTCCCCGATCGTCGGCGAAGAGTGCCGCTGCGCACAAAGCTCGCCTTCTCCTCCGGCGGCTTTCAGGAGGGGATGGTGGTCGCCGGCCGGATCACCACCCTGATCTTCTACAACCAGGTGCTCGGCGTCTCGGCGGCGCTATGCGGGGTCGCTTACCTGGTCGCGAGCGTCGTCGATGCGGTCTCCGATCCGATGGTCGGGGCGATCTCCGATCGCTTCCGGAGCCGGTGGGGGCGTCGCCACCCGCTGATGCTGATGTCGGCCCTCCCGATCGCGATCTCGTTCTACTTCCTGTATCAGCCCGTCTCGGGCCTGAGCGAGGGCGCCCTCTTCGCGTGGCAGGTGTGCTTCCTGGTCCTGCTCCGCATCGCTACGTCCTTCCACAACATCCCGCGCGACGCGCTCGGCGCGGAGCTCACCGACGACTACCACGAAAGGACCTCGGTCTTCGGTTGGTACAACGTCGTCGCCACGGGCGCCGCGGTCGGGTTGAGCCTGCTGGTCCTGAACGCTGTTTTTCCGTCCACGCCGGCGTTCAGCAACGGGCTCCTCGACCCGAGCCGGTACGTCATTCTGGCCGGGTTCGGCGCCGTCGTGGTGCTGGCCGCCGTTCTCGTCTGTACCTTCGGGACGGCCGACCAGATTCCCCACCTGCACGCGACCACGCGCCGGCGCTTCAACTTCCGCGACCACTACGGAGAGCTGCGGCAACTGCTCGCGAACCGGTCCTTCGTGTCGGTGACTGCCTCCTGGCTGACCATCGCCGCGGCCCAGGGCGTGCTGGACATGGTCAACATCTTCACCTGGATCTGGGTGTACGACCTGTCGACGGAACAGTTCTCGGTCCTGGCCTTCGCGAAGATTCCAGGGATCTTCGTGGCCCTTCCGCTCGCCAAGTACATGACGCGCCGCTTCGACAAGAAGCCGACGGTCATCTTCACCAGCGCGGTCTCGGCCGTCCTGGTGGCCTTTCCGCACGTCCTGCGCCTGGCGGGTCTGTTTCCCGGGAACGACTCGGCGCTGCTGCTGCCCCTGCTGTTCGGACCGCTGTTCGTCGGCTATGCCCTGGTGACGGTCATGGCCATCGTGGTCGACTCCCAGTTGGTCGACATCGCGGACGACCACGAACTCCGGACCGGCAGCCGGGCCGAGGGCACGATCTTCTCGGTTCGGGAGTTCGCGATGAAGGCGACGGAGGGCTTCGGCGGGCTGATCGGAGGCTTCGGGCTGGAACTGATCCGGTTCCCGCAGAACGCCGAGGCGGAAGGAGTGTCGGCGGGGACGCTCACCGGCCTGCTGGTGATGAGCGGACCCCTCTGCCTCCTGATCTACGGCGTCGGCATTCTGTTCATGATGCTGTACCGCCTGAACGCCGCCAGGCATGAGGAGATCCTGACCGTGCTCGAGGCGCGGCGCGCGGCGCGGGCAACGGGAGCCGGCGGCGGATGAGCCTGGAGCAGCTCAAACGGGACTTCGACCGGGACGGCTACGTCGTCCTGCGGGGGTTTCTTTCGCCCGGGGAGCTGGAAGAGTTGCGTGCGCGCGCCGAAGGTTGTCTCAGCGAGGTTGAGAGAGGCGAGGAGTACCCGGGCGTCGTCAAGAACCTGAACAGGGTGGATTCCTGGTTCGAGGATCAGCTCCAGCATGGCAGGCAGAGAGAGCTGATCTCCGCGTTGCTGGACGACGACCTCGAACCCGCGACGGCCGCCTGGTTCGCCCGGCTTCCCGGGGAGACCTCGGGGATCAGGCCGCATCTCGATGCGGTCGGGCACCGCCAGAAGGGTGCGACGATCTGGATCGCCCTCGACCGGGCGGACCGGGAGAACGGTTGCCTCTACTACGCGAGGGGCACCCACCGGCGGGAACTGCCGAGTGTTGTCGGCCTGGAGGGCTTCAGCGCCGAGTCCGAGGAGGCGGTGGCGGTCGAGGTCGAGCCGGGCGACGCCGCGATTCACAGCTCGCTGACGGTGCACTGGTCGGAAGCGAACCGCAGCCGGCGGTCGCGCCAGGCGATCTCGTACTTCTACTGGGCGGCTTCGACGGAAGGTGAGTGAAATGAAGAGGTCCCTTGGAAACGCTTTGCTGGCGCTGTTCGCGACGACCATTGCCTGGACGGCGCTTCCCGCTCAGGAGATTCCCGCGGCATCGCCCGAGGACGTGGGCATGTCGAGCGAACGCCTGCTCGAGATCGACGCCGTCATCAAGCGCCACGTCGACGCGGGCGAGATCCAGGGGGCGGTCACGGCGGTGGCCCGGCGCGGGAAGATCGTCCACTTCGAGGCGTACGGCCTGATGGACACAGATAGGGGTCGGCCGATGGAGAAGGACGCGATCTTCCGGATGGCCTCCTCGTCGAAGCCGGTGCTCGGGGTCGCAGCGATGATGATGATCGAGGAGGGTCTCTTCGATCCGGCGGACGAGGTCGCGAAGTACCTGCCCGAATTCAGGGACATGCAGGTCGCCGTGCTCAAGGAGCCCGCAGACAGGGACGTGAGCCCGGCGTTCGCGGCGCCGGGCGAGGCACCCGAGCACCGCCTGGTGCCGGCGGAGCGGCCGATCACGATCCACGACCTGCTGACCCACACCTCCGGGCTGGGCAGCTACGGACTGGGCACGGCGGTCGCGAAGCTGCCGAACGTCGGCCCGGACGACACCCTGGCGAGCCGCGTGCCGCTGTACGCCCGCATGCCGCTCGACTTTCAACCGGGCTCGCGATGGGGCTACAGCCCGCGGATCGGACACGACGTGGTCGCCCGGATCGTCGAGATCGTCTCGGGCGAGTCCTACGACGAGTTCCTTCGCCAGCGGATCTTCGAGCCGCTCGGCATGGCCGACACCCACTTCTTCCTGCCGCCGGAGAAGGAATCCAGACGGGTCGTCATCCACGGCCTCGACGGCAAGGCCAAGGGCTGGGACAAGCCAAGCCGCTACGCGTCGGCTTCCGGTGGGCTCTCCAGCACCGCCGAGGACTTTCTTCGCTTCGAGCAGATGCTGGCCGGCGGCGGCGAGCTGTTCGGGAACCGTCTGCTGAGCCCGGAGTCGGTCGTCCGGATGTCCAGCAACCAGGTCGGTGGGCTCTACGGACAGGGAGGCAAGGAGTCCGGCTCGGGATTCGGCTACGCCGTGTCCGTCGTGCTCGACCCGGTCGCCGCGAAGAGCGCGCGGGGCAAGGGCGCGTTCGGCTGGGGCGGTGCGTTTGGAACCGTGTCCTGGACCGACCCGGCGAACGAGATCACGGCCGTCCTGATGGTCCAGCAGGGCAGCAAGGGCGTGTCCACAGGCTTCGAGAGCGTCATCAGGGCCGCGATCGTCGACTGAGATGGCTCGGGGCAGAGGGCTCAGATCGAGCGATCCCGGCCCTCCCACCAAGGCGCCCGTAGTTCCCGCTTCAGCACCTTCCCGGTGGGATTGCGCGGCAGCTCGGCCAGGAAGTCGATGCTCCGGGGCCACTTGTTCTTCGCCAGCCGCTCGCCGCAGTGGGCGATCAGCTCCTCGGGCTCCGCGGTCTCTCCCGGCGCGAGTTCGACGATCGCCTTGATCTCCTCGCCCAGATCTTCGTTGGGGATGCCGAACACGGCGGCGTCAAGGACGGCCGGATGGGCGCGCAGGACCTGTTCGATCTCCGCCGGGTAGATGTTGGCGCCGCCCACCAGGATCATGTCCTTGATCCTGTCGACGATGTAGAGGAAGCCCTCGTCGTCCTCGTAGGCGACATCGCCGGCGGTGAAGTAGTCCTTGTGGGCGCTCTCCGCCGTCGCTTCCTCGTCGGCGTGGTAGCCGTTGACCTGCATCGGGCTCCTGATGAAGAACACGCCCCGTTCGCCCTGGGCCACGGGACGATGCTCTTCGTCCAGCAGCAGGACGTCGACGCCGTCGAGTGGCCGGCCGACCGACGCTGCCTTGCGCACCTGATCGGCCGGTTCGAGCATCGTGGCGAAACCTGTCTCGGTCGAGCCGTACATGTCGAACAGGACTTCGCCGAGCACTTCCTGGGCCGGCGCGCGCATCTCGGCGGGGAAGGGGGCGCCGCCGAGGATCAGGGCTCGCAGCGAGGAGAGATCGGTCGTCCGAAGGCGCTCCTCCGGCAGGGCCAGGATCCTGCGCACCATCGTAGGCACCATGAACGTGCTGGTGACGCCTCGACCCATTTCATCGAGCGCCGCTTCGGCGTCGAACCGCTCATGCAGCACCAGGTGACCGCCGGCGCGGCTCGCCTGCTGCGCGCAGAACGACGGCGCCGCGTGGTAGAGCGGAGCGACGACGAGGTGCTTCTCGTCGCGGCCGAGCCGGAGCTTCGTGTTGATCGTCGCGACGATCGCGCCGAGAGCCTGCAACTGCTGAGGCGTGTAGGAGCGAACGGCGCCTTTCGGGCGGCCGGTCGTGCCCGAGGTGTACGAGATGTTCTTGGCGCCGATGGGCGGCCCGGCGACCCTGGGGACGGGTCGCCCGGTGTGGATCAGCTCCTCGAGGCTCGGGACACCGTCCGGCGCGTCACCGCCGACCAGAATGGTCGAGCGGAGGGCGTCGCCCCGGAACGAGGATGCGGCCCGCGCCGTCTCCGGGTCGTCGGTTACGAAGAGCTGCGCCCCGCTGTGGCTCGTGATGTAGCCGACCTCGGCGGCGGTCAGACGGGTGCCGACCGGAACCGGCGCCGCGCCGACCTTCGCCAGCGCCGACCCGACCTCGAACCACTCCACCCGGTTGCGCAGCCGGACGGCGACGCGGCTTCCCGCCGCAAGCCCGAGTTCCTGCTCCAGGGCGTTCGCCAGCCGGTTGGCGCGGTCGTTCCAGGTGGCCCAGTCGACGGAGCGTCTCCTGTCGGAGAGGGCGGTCGCAAGCGGCGTCTCCATCGCCCACGCTTCGAGCGAGCCCGGTGGCATTGGGGGTGGTCCTGCCGGCGTCGCTCCGGTCATCCTGGTTAGCTTGTCATGTTCCGCCGCCCCGGGACTTTTCAATGCCTCCGGATCCTTGTATACAGCGGTTAGCGAAAGACGCTGAACACAGAGGGGAGAAGCACCACGATGGACGACATGACGAGCACAGGCAAGTGCCCGGTTCTGGCCGGGACCGACAGGCATTCGGCGATGGGAACCATCGCGAATCAGCGCTGGTGGCCGAACCAGTTGAATCTGAGGGCACTCCACCAGAACTCGGCTCTCGCCGATCCGATGGGCGAGGACTTCGACTACGCCGAGGAGTTCGCGAAGATCGACCTGAACGAGTTGAAGCAGGACATCGAGGAGGTGATGACCACCTCGCAGGATTGGTGGCCGGCCGACTACGGCCACTACGGGCCGCTCTTCATCCGGATGGCGTGGCACTCGGCGGGCACGTACCGCATCGACGACGGCCGCGGCGGCGGGGCCTCCGGCACGCTCCGCTTCGCGCCGCTCAACAGTTGGCCCGACAACGTGAGCCTGGACAAGGCGCGGCGTCTGTTGTGGCCGGTCAAGCAGAAGTACGGCCGGAAGCTCTCCTGGGCCGATCTCATGATCTTCACCGGCAACTGCGCGCTGGAATCGATGGGCTTCGAGACCCTGGGTTTCGCCGGCGGACGCGAGGACGTCTGGGCGCCCGAGGAGGACATCTACTGGGGGTCCGAGGGCACCTGGCTCGGTGACGAGCGCTACACGGGCGACCGCGAGCTCGAGAATCCCCTGGGCGCCGTGCAGATGGGCCTCATCTACGTGAATCCGGAGGGGCCGAACGGCACGCCTGATCCGGTCGCCGCGGCGCGCGACATTCGCGAGACGTTCCGCCGCATGGCGATGAACGACGAGGAGACGGTGGCGCTCATCGCCGGCGGGCACACGTTCGGCAAGGCGCACGGCGCGGCCGATGCGGGCCGGTACGTCGGCGTCGAGCCCGAAGGCGCCGGTCTCGAGGAGCAGGGCCTGGGCTGGCGGAACACGTTCGGCAGCGGCAAGGGCGGCGACACGATTACCAGCGGCCTGGAAGGCGCCTGGACCACCGAGCCGGCGAAGTGGGACAACAACTTCTTCGAGAACCTGTTCGGCTACGAGTGGGAACTGACGAAGGGCGCCGGCGGCGCGTACCAGTGGACGCCGAAGGACGAGGCGGCCGCGGACACGGTGCCCGATGCGCACGATCCGGCGAAGCGGCACGCGCCGATGATGCTGACCACGGACCTGTCGCTCAGGCTGGACCCGATCTACGAGCCGATCGCGCGGCGCTTCCATGAGAACCCGGACGAATTCGCGGACGCGTTCGCCAGGGCCTGGTACAAGCTGACCCACCGCGACATGGGGCCGCGCAGCCGCTGTGTCGGAGCGTGGGTACCCGCCGAGCCGCAGCTCTGGCAGGACCCGGTGCCCGAAGTCGACCACGAACTGATCGACGATGACGACGTCGTGGCGCTCAAGAGCCGGATTCTCGATTCCGGACTCTCCGTCTCCTCGCTGGTCTCGACCGCGTGGGCGTCGGCGTCGACCTTCCGGGGCACCGACAAGCGCGGCGGCGCCAACGGCGCCCGCATCCGGCTCGCGCCGCAGCGGGACTGGGCGGTCAACGACCCGTCCCAGTTGGGTGATGTCTTGCAAACGCTCGAGGCGATCCAGGCCGACTTCAACGGTTCACAGTCCAGCGGCAAGCGGGCCTCGCTCGCCGACCTGATCGTCCTCGGCGGCTGCGCGGCCGTGGAGGAGGCGGCGAGAAGCGCCGAGAGCGAGATCGCCGTGCCCTTCTCGCCGGGTCGGACGGACGCGATCCAGGAGCAGACCGACGTGGAGTCCTTCGCCGTGCTCGAACCGACCGCGGACGGGTTCCGCAACTACCTCGGAAACGGACATGCGAGACCCGCGGAAGCGCTGCTCGTCGACCGGGCGCAGATGTTGACACTCACCGCTCCCGAGATGACGGTGCTGGTCGGCGGCCTGCGCGTCCTGGGCGCGAACGCCGGCGGGTCAGAGCTTGGCGTCTTCACCGAGCGGGCAGGGACCTTGACGAACGACTTCTTCGTCAGCCTGCTCGACATGGGCACCGACTGGCAGGGCAACGCCGACGACGAGGGCGTCTTCGAGGGCCGCGATCGCGGCACCGGCGAGATCCGCTGGACCGGCAGCGCTGTCGACCTGGTCTTCGGCTCGAACTCCCAGCTCCGGGCGATCGCGGAGGTCTACGCCTGCGACGACTCGCAGGAGCAGTTCGTGCGCGACTTCGTGGAGGCCTGGAACAAGGTGATGAACCTGGACCGGTTCGATCTCGCCTGATCGCGACGGCACGCCCGGCAGAATCCGGCTACGCCGCTGGCTTGGGGGCCTCTGGTGCCTCCTGAGTAGGGGTCTTTCCATTCTTGCAAGAGATCTTCTAGTCTTGGAGGGTCATGAGGAGGATACTCCTGGCTTGGTTGGGCATGGCCGATCTGGCAGCTGCATCCGGCGAACGGGACGAACTCGGCCCCATCGCGTCGGCGGCGTCGGCAGAACAGTTCCGCGAGATAGTTCTCCTCTCTAACTACACGGCTCGGGAGAACTCCAGCTACGTCGCGTTCCTAGGTGAGTACACACAGGTACCGGTCCGTGTCGAACGTCGAGACTTGAAGAACGACCAGGTCATCGACCATGGAGCCATCTACGAAGCGACGCGTCCCGTGATCGACGCGGTGTATGACCGACATGGCCGCGAAGCGTCGCTCGTGTATCACTTGAGCCCGGGTACGCCCGCCATGGCGGCAGTGTGGGTTCTTCTGGGCAAGTCGACGCATCCAGCCGACCTCATCCAGACTTCGCCCCGGAAAGCTGGGTTCCAAGTCGCTAGCATCCCGTTCTCCGTATCGGCCGACTTCAGGTCGGTCCTCAGGGACGACTGTCTGGCGGACCTACTTTCTGGAGCAGTGCCGCAGACACCCGAGGCTCGGAGGATCATCGGTGAATGCGACGGAATCAACGAAGCTAAGGCACTTGCGGCACGAGTCGCGCCCAGGCGTTACTCAGTCTTGATCGTGGGTGAGAGTGGGACCGGCAAGGAACTCTTCGCCTCACTCATCCACTCCCTTAGCGGCAGTAGCCGGGAGATGGTCCGGGTAAACGCTGGTGGAATCCCCGAGAGCCTCTTGGAGAGCCAACTCTTCGGCTACAAGCGAGGCGCCTTCACTGGAGCCGACAGGGACACGCTTGGTTTCTTCCACGCTGCGCGCGATAGCAGCATCTTCTTGGACGAGATAGGCGAACTCTCCGGCGACGCACAGGTTCGCCTCCTCCGGGTTCTCCAGGATCGGGAGTTCTACCGGGTGGGCAGTGCAACGCCAGAAGAGACTAGCGCTCGCGTCATCGCCGCCACGAATCGCGACCTCCGCCGCGAGGTTGAGCGGGGGACCTTTCGGGAGGACCTCTTCTTCCGCTTCTCCTTCTTCATTCAACTTCCGCCGCTGCGGGAACGGGGGGTGGAAGATGTCGACCTTCTCATCGACCATTTCCTCGGCCAACTGAATCGCGAGTTTCGTCGCGGAAGCGAACCCGGAGCAACCGAGAAGGTTCTTTCTCCACAAGCAAGAAGTCTTCTTCGGTCGCACACGTGGCCCGGGAACGCACGGGAGCTGCAGAACACACTGGTGCGCGCCGGTCTCTTCTCCTCGGGTGAGGAGATCGCGGCGCAAGACGTGCATCGTGCTCTGCACCAGTTTGCCGGGCCTTCGAAGGACCTCTCCAACAGGCCGCTAGGTCCCGACTTCCAACTGAAGACGACCCTTCACGACATCGAGCGACGGTACATCCGGAGAGCACTTGAGGCCACACCGTCGCAGAACGCGGCTGCGGCGGTTCTTGGGCTAGAAAGTGGTTCGGCACTCCGCTACCGAATCAAAGTCCTTGGGATGAAGAGTTGATGGCACGCGCCTTGCTGCTGTGTACGTTCGGCCGAGAGGACTCGGCCTGTGAAGTGTGGATGCGATGAGCCGAAACGAAGACGAGACCTGCCGCGGTCTGATTGAGCCGGCGCTGAAGAGCGCCGGCTGGGAATGGGACCAGCAGGTGGTTATCGGTCCCGGCCGCGTCAACATCACGGGCGACTCGATGTACGACTCGTCTCAGCACATCGTCGCGGACTACGTACTGCGGCTTTGGCGGATGCCCCTCGCTGTCCTGGAGGCCAAGTCCGAGGGCGTACCCGCTGCGAATGGCATGCAGCAGGCGTCCCGATATGCCGGGCGTCTCGGGCTTCGCTACTCCGTCTCCTCAAATGGCCGGGAGTACATCCTCACCGACAACGAGACCGGGGAGCACGAGACGCTCGACGCTCCTCCGTCGCCGGGGGACATTCTGCATCGCCTCGGGCGGAACATCGTCTGGAGAGACTGGCGGCCGGTGTTCGAGGCGCCATGGCACGAAGACCAGATCACAAGGAAGAAGGTCCGCCCCTACCAGGAAATGGCGATCTTCGAGACCCTCTATCGCTTCTGTCAAGGCGAGAAGAGAGTGCTCCTGCTCATGGCCACGGGCACAGGCAAGACCTACACGGTTTTTCAGCTTGCCTGGAAGCTCATGCGCGGGGAGGTTCTGCCCAACAAGCGTCTTCTCTTTCTCACAGATCGCAACAGTCTGAAAGAGCAGGCCTACCGTGCCTTTGCCGGGTTCCCGGCTGACGAGCGCGTAGTCATCGACAAACACCGAGTAGGTCGTGGAGAACACCTCGTCGGGCGGATCTTCTTCGCCAACTATCAGAACCTCGATGAGGAGCTCGACGGAAAGAAGCTCTACCAGCACTTCGATCCTGACTTCTTCGACGTAGTGGTGGTAGACGAGTGCCACCGTTCCGGTTTCGGCGACTGGTTCGGCGTTCTTGAGCACTTCGGGTCCGCCTATCAGCTCGGGCTCACGGCTACGCCTCGCGAGATTGACCGCACGGGGCGCCCGCTCACGTCTGAGGAACTTAGACGTGACACATATGAGTACTTTGGAGAGCCGAGGTACGTCTACTCGCTCAAGCAGGCCATCGAAGATGGCTACCTTGTTCCGTATCTTCTCGAAGAGCGCATCTCGAATCTGGACGAGGGCGGTTACACGGGCCCTGACGGGAAGCACTACACGACGCAGAACTTCGAACGTGAAATCCGCCTGCCCGAACGCACCCGCACTCTTATGGAGGACCTCTGGTCCACGCTAGGAAAGTACGGTCTTCGAGATGAGAAGTCGATCATCTTCTGTGTGGACGACACGCATGCGGCCTTCGTTGCTGCCGAGCTGCGGCGCCTCTCTGGAGACCCGGACTACGCTGCCCGCATCACACGGTCCGAGCGTAACTCTCACCAGCTCGAAAGAACTTTCGCGGACGTCGGCCGAGCGAAGCCTAGAGTGGCGGCCACAGTAGACCTTCTAACGACCGGCTTCGACGCGCCCGATGTGAAGAACATCGTCTTTGCGAGGCCAGTGAAGAGTGCCATCCTCTACAAGCAGATGAAGGGCCGTGGCACGCGCCTTTGCGAAGACATCAACAAGCGCTACTTCACGATCTTCGACTACGCCGGGGCGAACTTGCTCGAAGATGCGGAGTTCGATGGGCACCCTGCCAACCTGCAAGAGGGCCGCAAACGCGCGTCGCGTACGAAGCCGGCGGCGAGCCCCGCAGAAAAGCCAGTTGGAGAAGGAGTCTCCGTCTACATCTCCTCGGCAGAGCGCTACGTCTGTCTTGCCGATGGTCGGAAGATCCCGTTCGATGAGTACCTAGAGCGGTCTCGTGACGTGATCCGGAGTATCGCGTCGGCCAGCATGGATGAATTGCTGAGCATCTGGATCGACCAGAAAACGCGAAGTGATCTCCGCGCCGAGCTCACGGACTGCGATGTCCACGTGGCTGCGTTCAGGCACTACTTCGAGCTCGAGGCGTCTGACGAAGTGGACATCCTGGCCAAGGTCGGCTTTAGGTTGGTGAGGATTCCGTCACGTCCTGACCGGGTCGCGCGATTCTGGGGCGACGACGGGGATTGGTTGCTTTCGCAGGTCGGCGAGCACGGCTTGGACGATCACGAGCGCTTCAAGACGCGGTTCTGGGAGACAGGACTGGACCACTACTCGCTGTATGGAATTGACGACTTGGAGAAGGGCAGCACGTACAGCGCTCCCCAGTTCGTGGAGCAGTTCGGCAGCTTCAGTCGCCTGCTGAGCCGATACGGAGGTGCCGAGGTGCTCAGGGAGCACTTGGGCTCTGTAAAGCGCCATTTGTACGTGCCGATGGTGGCCTAGGCGACCCGGGATGACGCAAGCAACGGCAAAGAGCGGGCGCGACGGCGTGTTGAACGCGGCCGACGACCACCGGCGGCAGGATGTGCAGCAGGCTGTCAGCAGCGCTTGCGATCAGCTTCGCGCAGACGGCGTCGACGCGCGTGACTATGTAGAGCAACTCGCGTGGCTCTTTTTTCTCAAGGCTTTCGATGAGATGGAGAGCCGGCGTGAGGAGGAGGCCTCATTTGACGGTACGCCGTACCGGCGGCGGCTCGACGGCGACTACCGGTGGGCAAGTTGGTCTTCGATGGCGAACCGGCCTGCCCAGATGTTGGAGTTCGTCGATGGCAGACTCTGGCCTCACCTCAGGGCCTTCGGTCAGACCGAAGACACGCAGCAGTTCGCGAGTGAGGCAGTGGCCGAGCGCTTCCGCCGGATCTTCTCCACGGTCCGCAACCACTCCCGTCGGGGCGTGAGCTTTGCCCGTGTGGTGCAACAGGTGAATCGGCTCCACTTCGGCGAAGCCACCGACGTCATAGTTCTCTCTGAGATCTACGAAGGTCTACTCAAGGACGTGGCTGCCGACTCCGCTGGCTACGCGGGGGAGTTCTACACCCAACGCCACATCATTAGGTGCATGGTCGACGTGGTTCGGCCGAAGATCGGGGAGCGCGTCTACGATCCGTGCTTCGGCACAGCGGGCTTCCTGGCCGAGGCAGCAGAGCACGTCCGAAACGCTGCGGGAACGCTCAGCGGTCGCGACCTGGACCGGCTTCAGCATAGGACCTTTTGGGGGATCGAGAACAAGGCGTTGACCTACCTTCTCGGCACAATGAACATGCTTCTCCACGGCATCGAGGGAGCGAGTCTCGAGCTGGGCAACACGCTGGAGCTTCACTCGAACAACGTGACCGAAAGGGACCGCTACGACGTGATTCTCTGCAACCCTCCCTACGGCGGGAAGATGGCCCGCGAACTCCAGTCGAACTTCACTGTGCGCTCGGGATCGACCGAGATCCTGTTCCTCCAGCACATCATGGCAAACCTCGCGAAAGGGGGCCGCGCCGCTGTGATCGTCCCGGAAGGGGTTCTGTTCCGGGGGGGACCCGATGCCAAGGTCCGCAGGCGACTTCTGCGAGAGTTCGACGTCCATACAATCCTCTCTCTGCCGTCCGGCTGTTTCCTCCCTTACACGGGCGTTAAGACGAATGTTCTCTTCCTCAAGCGGCACGAAGACGAACGGGGAACAGAGAGCGTTTGGTACTACGAGCTCACCAACGATGGTTTTGACCTGAAGTCGACACGGCGACCGATCGAGGGGAGCCAGATACCTGACTTCTTGACCAAGTGGAAGGCGCGGGCGGGCGGCGAGAACTCTTGGGAGGTTACCATCACCCAGATCGCTGACCAGGACTGGGATCTCTCCGCGAAGAACCCCGGCGAGGAAGTGGGTATTGATCATATGCCCGCGCTGGAGTTGGTGCAGTCGATGAAGGCCAAGGAGGAGAGGGTGCTCGAGCTTCTCAAGGAGCTTGAAGATCTCTTGGAGCCGTCCGGGTGAGAGCGTGCTGGCAAGTGGAGAGGGTCGGATCGCTGTGCCGGCTGGTGAACGGGCGGGCCTTCAGGCCGTCCGATTGGTCGTCGCAGGGCCTTCCAATCGTTCGTATCCAGAACCTCAACGACGAAACTAGGCCATTCAACTTCTTTAACGGAAACGTTGACGAGAAACACCTCATCGATAGTGGGGACGTACTTCTTTCTTGGTCGGGTACTCCCGGCACCTCCTTTGGGTGCTTCGTCTGGAGCAGGGGACGAGCCGTTCTTAACCAGCACATTTTCAGGGTCACGGTCGACACGGACAGAATGCTCAAGGAGTTCTTTGCCCACGCTCTGAACTCCCGGTTGGACGAGATGATCTCACTTTCTCATGGGGGTGTGGGACTACGTCATATCACGAAGAAGAAGCTAGAACGCATTGGGCTTCCAGTGCCTCCACTGACAGTGCAGCGCACGATCGTCGACGTCATTGGTGAGTGCCTCGAGCGAGTTGAAGAGATCCGGAAGCTGCGCAGCGAGTCACTGAGGCAGGCGTCTTCATTGGAAGGAGCCGTCTTCGCTGACTTCGTCTCCGGTCATGTGAGGCGGACGAAGAACACTCCGGTCGTTCCTCTCGCGCGGATCCTTCTGCGCACCCAATACGGGACGTCGTCCAGGGCCAACACAAGTCGGGAGGGAGTTCCGATTCTGCGTATGGGGAACATCCGGGACGGACACCTGGACCTGGCCGATTTGAAGCACATCCGGCTGCCCGTGCGGGAGATCAAGAAGTACATCTTGAGCGATGGAGACATCCTCTTCAATCGCACAAACTCGTTAGCGTTGGTAGGAAAGGCCGCGACCTTTACAGGTCTCGGCGGCGATTGGGTGTTTGCGTCGTACCTGATCCGACTTGAAGTGGACCGTAGCAGGGCGCTTCCGGAGTATGTGACGGCCGTCATCAACAGCCGGATCGGTCGACGGTTTGTGCACCGGTCGGCCCGTAGAGCCATCGGGATGGTGAACGTCAACGCAAGACAAATTCGGAGAATGGAGCTACCACTGCCTTCGGTCGCCGAGCAGCAATCGCTCGTCGAACGACTGCGGGAAGCGAAGACAGCTAGTGACAGAATTCGCTCTGACCTCAGCATGGAGTCGATCAAGGGCCTTCCTGGGTCAGTCCTGGAACGAGTTCTTGGGGGGGGACTCCATGCATGACCACCAGGGTGGAGACGAGGGGCGCACGAGGCCGACGGAACGCACGGCTCGGGGCGTTAACCTGTGGACCCGTCTCGACGAGCTGCGCAACCACTCCGCCGTTCGTTCGTTGGACTCGGTAGTAGCTCCGCTGGCAGCGTTGCTTCTTCTTCGTTGGGCAGAGCACATGGATGCGGAGCAAGAGGCTGTGGCCGGTTTCGAGGGCCGTGCCTACACGCGTGCACTGGCTCGAGATAGGCACTGGACGCGTTGGAGCGAGCTTCGGGGTGAAGGGTTAGTGGAGTTCGTCCGACGCGAAGTCCTCCCCGGGCTTCAGAACGCACCTTCGGGGGTACCCGGTCAGGCTTTGCGGCGGCTGGCTCCTGTCGTCGAGACGCTGGCGCACGGATCGCCGACGGAGATGGAGACGCTCATTCGGTGGAGCGGTGAGTACGAGCTGGAGACCAGTAGGGGTCGGAGGGCGGCTGGAGAGGATCTAGAGGTCGTAGTGGAGCACGCGAGTGGAGTGGGGTACAGCGATCACAAGACCCCTCTGGCTGTGGTCGAACTCATGGTGGAGCTGCTGAAGCCGAATCCGGGGGAACGGGTCTATGATCCGTGCTTTGGCAGTGGCGGATTGCTCGCAAGAGCAGCAGGCAGTCTCTGTGAGCAGGCGCTGCAGATGCCGCACAAGGTCTGGGCCGATGTCCAGCAACGAAGTGTGTTCGGGGTGGAGATCAACCCTGACGCGTATGTCGTTGGCTTAGCTCGTGTTGTGTTGGCGGGCATCGAGCATCCGGGACTTGAGTTTGGTGATGCCTTGGAACGTCCCTTGGCTAAGGATCCGTCCGTCGAAGGATTCGACTGCATCCTCGCGGTTCCCCCTTGGGGAGGGCGCCTAAAACCTGAGGTTGCGGCCCAGTTCCCAGTGCCAGCTACGAACGTCGAGACGCTCTTTCTCCAGCATGTGATGGCCTCGCTTCGGCGAGGGGGTCGCGCGGTCATCGCTCTGCCGGAAGCAGCGCTCTTCAGGATCGGTGCGGACCGCATGGTCCGCAAGGCGCTGGTGAGCGAGTACTGCGTCGAAGGGGTGGTGTCGCTTCCGGCCGGTGCGTTTCGGCCATACACCGGCATCAAGACGAGCTTGGTTTTCTTCCGACGAGAGCGAGCCGGTGAAGTGGTCCGGTTCTTACAGGTGGACGAGTGGCCTACTTTCGGTCCGGACGACGCACGGGGTCGCGAGAACGCCCTCGCGGTGGCTCGGAGTGTTGCGGCGAAGTTCAAGCACGGAACGTCAAACGGGACTCTCTGGGAGACAGCTGTCGAGCATCTCGCGACCAGGGACTGGGAGTTGGTCGCGAAGCGAACAGGGGAAGAGGCTCTGGGTCGTTCCCTTGCGGCCTTGGCTGAGGTGGACGCTGAGATTCCTGTTCGACCACTGGGAGAAGTTACAGAAGTGTTCGCTGGCGTTTCGTACCGTCGGGCAGTGACGACAGCCGATGGCGACGATCCCTCAGTGTTTTCTGGTCTCTTGCGTGTAGGGGACGTGAACGAAGTCGGCGCAAGAAGGCCATCGCTCTTCCTGACCAAGGAGGGGGCGACGCGCGTCAGGGCAACGCAGCGCCTTCGTGCCGGGGACGTTGTCCTTACAACCTCAGGCACGATCGGCAAGCTCGGCGTCGTGTGCGAGTCGACGGGTACCGTGGGCGCCGTGCCCGCCAAGAGTCTCGTGGTTCTACGTCCCACCGGGCATATCTCCCCAGAATTTCTCAAGTGGATTCTGAACTCAGACACGTATCAAGAGTGGCTACACGGTCATGCGCGAGGATCAGTCATTCAGCACCTTTCCGTGCGGGCCTTGCGCCATGTGCCGATTCCTGTGCCGGCGCTACCGCTTCAAGAGCGGGTCTGCCGCCAGGTTGCTGGGGAAAGAGATCACTCGCTTGCTGCCCTACTCACCGTCTTGACCGATACTGGTGAAGATCCGATCCTCGCGTGGCTCGACGAATCGTCGGAAGTGCAGGAGTTGCGAGGATCACGCCAGCCCGCGGACCCGGTAGCCGTCCTAGAGCGGGTGGCAGGTTCGGTTGGAATGCTTCGGAATCAGATGGCGCACTCGGAAAGCCACTCTGTTGCGGATCTTGCGGTCTGGTTGATGAAGTTCTCTGAAGCCTTGGGGACCCTCCGGGACTTGGGGGAGGTACCACCAGGACCCGGACGCTTTGCGATCCTTGACAGGGCACGACTTCGCCTCGAGCAGTTGCACTCGACTTGCGGCGAGTCGCCGCTGCCCGCGCTCGACTCGGCAAGAGACCTCACGAATCGTGTTACCCGACTCGTCCGCATGGAGTTGGAGTCCCTCCTGGGAGAGGTGGAGTTGCAGCCGGGCGTTGAGCCGAACGTGGTGGCAGTCGGTATGTCGAGTGAGGTTCAAGTACGCCTCAAGAATCGGTCGCCTCTCGCTTTGCGCAACGTGTCCGTCTCCACAGTTCCTGATATCGGGTCCGGCTCTTCCGCGTACGTCGCTGAGGGCCAGGCGGTGAGCTTCGCTGGGCAGATTCCGGCCCAGTCCGAGCTTGGTCCGTGTGGCCTTCAACTGCGGTGGCGGGCGGACCGCTTGGACGGACGACGGCTGCACGGTGATGCGTCGCTTGCTGTGGACGTTCGTTCTGTAGTGGAGGCCGCGCCGCGCGCTGATCTCGGGACCAGTCCGTACATCGTCGGCGCTCCGATCGACCGCCCGGAGATGTTCTTCGGTCGCCGTGCCATTGTGGGCAAGATCCGGGGTCAACTCTCCACTAGTCACCAAGCAAACGTCATCCTCTTGGAGGGCAACCGAAGAACGGGAAAGACGTCCATTCTCAGGCACCTCCAAGCTCCTGGTGTCCTTCCGGGCTGGATCGTGGTGAACTGCTCTTTCCAGGGCGGTGAGGGCCATGAGAACAAGCCAGGACTGCCAACGGCTGGAGTCTTCAAGCTCATGGCTCGTGACATCGGGTGGGCTGTCCACGACGCTGGGATCGAAGTCTGGTTCCCCGGCGTGGATTCCCCTGACCCAGACAAACCGTTCAAGGTTGCGTTCCTGAAAGGGCTTTCAGCGGCTTTCTCGGAGGATCGTCCATTCGAGATGTTCGAGCTGTACTTGCAAGCCGTGCTGGAGGCGGCTCGCCCACGCCGGCTCCTTCTGATGCTTGACGAGTTCGACAAGCTCCAAGAGGGGATCGACTCTGGTGTTACGAGCCCTCAGGTTCCCGAGAACATCCGTTATCTCCTCCACACCTACACGGGCCTGTCCGCGGTGATTACCGGCTCCCGCCGTCTCAAGCGGCTGAGGGAGGAGTATTGGTCTGCACTGTTCGGCTTCGGCCACCGGGTCCCGGTAGGTGAACTCCCGTTGGAGGACGCGCGGCTGCTAGTGACGCGGCCTGTCGAGGGCAGGCTTGCGTACGTGCCAGAGGCAACCGATCGCGTGGTCCAGCTTTGTGCCCGTCAACCTTTCCTGATTCAGTCCTTGAGCAATCGGGTTTTCGAGAGTGCGGCCGTCTCGAATCGGCGGACCGTCACGGTCGCGGCAGTGGACGCCGCGGCGAAGGAGATGGTGGTTGACAACGAGCACTTCCGAACGCTCTGGGACTACGCAGGAACCGAGCGTAGGCGATTTGTTATGTCTCTGTGTCAGCAGCTCGATGTCGGACCCGACCCGATAACCCTGGGCCTACTGGAGACGAAGCTCGAAGAGCACGGTATCGTCCTGCCCCGCAGCGATCGATTCGGACGGGATCTGGAGTTCCTTCGCGAACTAGAACTTCTTGAGTTGCGCGGCACGACGCGCGGCTCAGCTTATGCCCTCGCGATTCCACTAATGGCTTGGTGGATTGGTCGGAACGTTGATTCGGAGGACCAGCGGCAGAAGGCCGTTCGGGAGAGCGAGGACTTAGAGGGTCGCTGATCATGGGACTTGACGGTACCTGCGGGCGTGGGACAGAAACTGATCGCGAACGCGATTGGCGCGGATGGGAGGGCCACCCGCGACGATGGAGGATGAGTAGAGATGAGTGAGGACCCTTACAAGGTCCGCGGTGTTGAAGCACCAGAGATGCTGGGACGGCAGCGCCTGTTCGACGGGCTCTGTCGCCATTTGGTCAAAGCGACACCTGACCATGTGTGCGTGGTGGGCCCTCCGCAGTTCGGCAAGTCGGTCCTGTTGAATCACCTAGCCTTACAGTTCAAGACACCCGGCGAGCACTACGTCACGTCCCTGTACCTGGACCTCCGGCACGCCACCCCGGGAACAGACGATGAGTTTCGACTACGCTTTGCGGAAGGCATCAAGGATTCCCTCCAGGTCGTGCGTCCTGAGTGCGCCGAGTACCTCGAACTGGAGGGGGAAGGGCTGCACGACCTTCTTCTTCTCGTCTTTGATGAGCTGGCCAAGAAGAGGTTACGTCTGCTAGCTGTTTTGGACGGGTTCGACCACGTTCTAGCGGGGAGTGGCATCACGCGGAACCTCTGGGACGAGATGCGGACGCTCGCTCAGAAGTCCAGCCTGAGGCTTGTGACAGGGAGCCGGGGCAGACTTCGGGAGCTTTGTAAGACCGAGGAATCGCGGACATCCGACTTCTGGGAGATCTTCTACGACACGCCGCTCCAGGTGGGCTGTTTCGAGGACGACGACTGGGACAGCTTCCTACGGCCTTTCAAGGTGACGGGTGTGAGCCTCGACAAGTCTGCCGTGAAGGAGCTCAGCAACTGGAGTGGTGGGGTTCCCGTTCTGGCCGTCGCGATGGCCGAGCGCTTGCTGGCCGCCGCCAGCCAGGGCCAGACCCTCTCAAAGCCGGATGTGGATGCCACTGCAGAGGCAACGATAGAAGAGCGCCGAGAGCTCCTTGCTGCGCTTTGGGATGATTGCTCGATTGAACTCCAGTCAGACTTGGCGGCAATAGCAGCTAGTGGTTTGCCACTGCGCGAGATCGCCGACGAGAGGCGACGCGATCTCGAGCGTCGCGGTTTCGCCCGCGCTATTGGGAAGAAGATCCGGCCATCTTGCCGCCTGATGGCTCAATACGCCCTGCAGCGGGCTGAGGGCGTCGCGAACCTGCGACGGATGTTCGGTGCCCCAGAGCGCTTTGAGGGGAACATCCGCAACCTTCTCGAACTCCGCCTAACTCAGGTCGACGGGGCGGACCCTGAGCTGCGCGACTTCGTTGAGCGTGCAATCCGCGACTTGCAGCCCGAACCTGTGAACTCTGTGGTCTGGGCCCGCAGTATCGCGGGCCGTGCGCTAGATCTGATCTGGGAAGCTGAACTCCCGAACGATCGGTCAATGCCGGATGACTGGAAGTTCGCCGGTGTCCAGTTTGATGACAGAGGCCGACTTCCGCGTAGTCGCGGGCGGCAATGCCAGATCTTGCGGCGCATTACGGGCACGGAGCACAACGACCCAGCCGCAATGTTCGTCACGAAGCCAACGTGCTTGCTGGTCGATCACCTTCAGTCTATCGGTGACTTCGGCCAACACAGAGAGGAAGCAACGGTCTCGATCTTCATGGCGACGGCGTTCTGTCTGTCTTCTATTGGCCTCTGCGAGAGCCTTGCACGCGATCTTGCGGCGTCCAAGCGTAGTCGTTCGTGAACAGAGCCGTGGCCCGGTTGTTGCCCGATCGTCCCAGGCCAAGATTGACAAGGCCTCATGCAGGGCGCCACGGGCGACAACGGTGAAGACCAGATGCGCAGGCAGATAGCAGGAGCGCCCCTTGGCCCTTGAGTTTGAGAGGGCCCGAGGGGATGGCCACACGCCGCACCCCGTTCGGGCGGAGGAACTGAACAGGCAGGTGCGGGATGTGTTGAGGCACGCCGTGGATGCGCATGAAAAGAGGCTCAAGGTTTATGAGAGTCTGCGGAACCTGAACGAAGTCGTTGGCGCGGAGTATGGCGATCGGGTTCTGTACGAGCTGATTCAGAACGCGCACGATGCGCACCAGGGCCAAGACCAAGGGCGGATTGCTGTAAGGCTGGTCGTGCGTTCCGGGACCGACGGGACTCTGTATGTGGCCAACGGAGGCACCGGCTTCCGCAGGGAGGACGTCGAAGCCATAAAGAACCTCGCGACGACCGCCAAGAAGATCGGCGAGGGTATCGGCAACAAGGGCCTCGGTTTCAGGAGCGTCGAGGCGCTGACCGACGACGTGCGCGTTTTCTCGCGTGTCGGCGCCAGTGAGTCGGCACAGTTCGATGGCTACTGCTTCCGGTTCGCCGCCGTGGGCGAGATCGAGACCCTCCTTCTCGCGGACGGTCTCAGTCCGACTAGAGCCCGCGAAGTTGCGCACACGATTCCGCGCTACCTCGTCCCTCAGCCGCTATTCGAACAGCCTGAGGAGGTCGTCGCGTATGCCCGGAGAGGCTACGCGACCGTCATCGTCGTGCCCTTGTCGACGACCGAAGCAATCGTGCTGGCGGAGCGCCAAACGCGGGCGCTTGCGGACCTCGAAGTGCCTCTTCTGCTGTTCCTGGATCGCATCGGAGACTTCCGTATCGACGTGGAGACACCGGACGGCTCGCCGTATCGGCGTCGATTGAGCCGCAGCCAGAGGCCATTGGGCGACGTGCGGGACGCCCCACACTGCCGAATGTACGAGGTCGGCGTAGGTCAGGATCGGCGCTTCCTCGTTGTTCAACGTGAAGTGGACAAGGCGCTCGTACTCGAAGCAGTCGAGCAAAGCGTGTCGGGAGCGCCGCAACTCAAGCGCTGGCTCGACTGGAAGGGCCAACCGACGGTTTCAGTTGCTGTTGGTATGTCCCCGGGTGCGGTGGCCGAGGGGCGCCTATACAACTTTCTGCCTATGGGTGATGCTGCATCCGCGCCCCTTCTCGGCCATCTCGACGCACCATTCTTCGCGGGAATCGACCGTCGCAGGGCGGACTTCGACCTGCCACTGAACGCGATGCTGCTGAAGGCAGCCGCGGAAGCGAGCGCCCAAGCGGCATTGCACATCGCCGAACGGGCGGACACGCCGGTTCTCCAGCGCGCTGTCTTCGATCTGGTCGCCTGGACCGGTCCACACGCCGGAAAGCTCGATGCCGCCCTTGGCCGCTTGGGCAGTTCGCTGAAGGAGGCGCCTGTTGTTCCGGTGATACCGGTCGAGCGTGACCACTGGGCCAGTCTCGCGGGGGTCAACGTCTGGCCCGCAGGGAGCTTCTCCTTAATGAAGGCGGCAGAGGTCGTCAAGCGAACCGGTGCGAAGCTCGTGGCGCCGGTACTCGACGATGACCGACGAGAGCGTCTAGGAACCTTGGCACGCCGGATAGACCGCAATCTGCAGCCGACGAGCGGACGCCTCGCCGAATGGTCCGAGCTCTTCGCACGATCCTTGGCAGACAGGAACGCCAAGCCGCGGACCTGGTCGCGCTTCTACAATGACCTCAAGCTCGTGTTCGGTGCTGCCGGCGCAGATCTCGGCGCATTGGCTGGAAAGGCCATCATGCTGGATCGGTCAAGGAAGCTTCGGGCGGCGGGAGTGGCCGGACCGTCGTCGGGACGCGGCGTCTTTGTGCGCTCCGAAGCAACCAGACGCAAGCGCACCAAGGACGGCGTCCCGTTGCCACCGGCGACGCTCACCCGGCGCTACCGCTTCGTCGACGAGAGAATCCCATTCCGGCGGGACACGCTGAACGCCTTCCTCGAGGCCCATCTCGCACGCGAGTACGATCCGGTAGAAGCCCTGTCCGGCCTCGCGTCTGCCTTGGGCGCCAGAGCCAACGACAATCGCCGTCGGGAGGCTCTGACATGGGCGTTTGGAGTCTATGGGGCCACGGGCGACGGCCTTCAGGAAGTGCTACTGGGCGCGGGCCTGTGGGTGCCGACATTGAGCGGCTGGCAACCAGCTACGCAGGCGACGTTTTCATCGACGTGGACGCCGGTCGGCCGGACCGTGGAAAACTACCTGGTCGAAGCGAGCGAAGCCTCGGCAGATTGCCGGCGAGCCCGAAGCGGGCTCCTGGTCGATTTCGCGGACTGGCCGCCGGTCCCCGGCGGCAGCAAGCGCCAGTGGGTCACTTTCCTGATGCTACTCGGTGTCTCCCATGGTCTGAGGCCGCTTGCGGGCCACCTGCCGAAGCGTGCGGGGGGAAGGACTTGGAACCAGTTGATGCGCAGGGGTGACGCTAAGAACTCCCTGGATACGGACTGGTGCCGAGAAGCGTCGCGTACACCGCTAGGACATCCCTACACGATGTATGGAAGAAGGGGCGAAGCGTGGCGGCTGCCCGGGCAGGTCGAGTACGAGGAGTTTCCCGAAGGCGCGAAGGAAGCGTTTCACGAACTTGCTTTCAGGCACCTGGAACAGCACAACACCAAGTACCTGAGCTTTGAGGTCGGCCGATTCGAGCGGCCTCGCTACTGGGACCGGAGGCGGCTCCCAACGCCGCTTGCGACGTTTCTCCGGTCTAGAGCTTGGATTGCCGCGGGCACTCATGAGGAACCCGGGTTCCGTCGACCGATCGAGTGTTGGGCTTCCAGAACGAGGCAACGGCGCCCTCCGCGATTCGTGCATCGTGTGCCTGACACCGTGGCGGGTCTCGTAGAGAACAGCAAGGAGCTCGCGGACTTGGTTTTCGGTGCTGACCTCGGGCTTCGGGACTGGCACAGCCCGGAAACCGCAGCCGAGCGTCTGCAGGTGCTAGCGGCCGTTACTCCGGCGCTGGCCACGCACGACCGCTTGGTCTTCAGGAGGGAGTACCGGCGGGCTTGGTTCGAGGTTTCCGATGCGGGTGCCGCCTTGCCCACGGGCCTGGAACTGGCCGTGAGCCGGGACGGCCGGCTTGAGATTCTGAACGGAGATATGACGAAGCCCGTTACGGTGATTCTTGCCCAAAGCGCGCAGCGGTCCGAGGCAAGAATCCTTGATTCCGCCGGGTACCCTTGGCTCGACATCGGCGACGCCCCGGCCGAGAAAGTCGCCGAACAACTGGAGGCGACGGGCGGGTTCGCGCCCCGGCGGCTTGGCGGAACCGACGTGCAGCTCTTGGTCGACGGCGAGCGCTTCGTGCCAACCATGAACGATCCGTTGCTGACCTCTCTTGGCATGGGGTGGTTGCCAGAGATAGTGCTCCTGGGCCACGAGATGCTCGCCGAGCAGCTTGAACGCGGCGTCCAGCCCGCTACCGTCGACCGGCGCGTTCGGGCCATCAGAGTCAGGCACTGCCAGACGATCACTCTGGTCGTTGACGAGCAGGACACGTCGCCGAGGGACAGCTTGGAGTGGTATGGCTTCGACGATGAGGCGCTTCCGACGCTAATCCTGTCGGACCGTGTGCCATTGACATGGACGACGCTGGGAAAAGACCTCGCGCGGACAGTCTCACGGCTGATTGACAGGCGGTTCCGGTTCCTAGAGGCGCTCCTCCCGCAACTCGCCCTAGGCCAGCGGAACGGCGTACTCGACGCACCGTCCGACGAAGCGCTCGCGAAGGCTCTCCGATGTGATGCTCAGACCTTGCTGGAGCATCGGGACGCGTTGCGCACCGATGTCGGTCGCGTTCTGCATCTGCTGACACCGGTTGTCGCTTACTTCGGAGAAGTCGCGTTTGCCGAAGAACTCCAAGCCAGCGCGGAAGGTGCGGGGCCAGGCTGGGACCTCCGGAACTGGGTCCGCGCACGGTTCCCCGGCCAGCTCGCAGTGGAAGACTGGCTCGACACCTGTGAGCGGTCTTCGGATCGTGCCGAGGTGCGCAAGAGCCTGGATCTCGACTACGAGAGGTTCAACCGTACACTCTTGGCCTTGGGCGAACCGCCGCTTTCGAACGAGGCCGAACTCCGGTCTCTGTATGCGGCCTATCTCCGGCCGATGGCGCCGCGGATCCTGGAACGCCTGCGGCGCCACCACGCGGTCGACTTCCGAGAAGAGCGGGACCTCGGTGTCTACGTAGAACGAAAGACGCTGGCGTTCCTAGCCTTCGATACCGCGTGGATCCGGACGAAGGAAACGCTGGATCAACGAATCGTCGAAACCCATGTGACGGGGCTGCTTGGCGAAGTGCTGGGAGAGGACCGCGATGTCAATCTCCCGTCGTTGCGGGGCTTGCTGGAGACGAATCGCAAGTCAGTGCGTAGCTTCGCATCCCGTGCAAGCGCTGTCGTCCTCGCTTGGTGTCGCCGTAACGGCGTCCCCGTCCAGGAACCCTGGTTGAGCGGAGAACCGCAGTCCGTGGTGCGGCAGCTTGAGAACGCCGGGCTCCTCGACTTTGAGCCTGTTGACGACGCTCAACTACCAGGCTTCTGCCGCCGTGCCGCCTGTTGGCCGCAGGCGATGCCGCGGACGCTGGACCCCGCGACACTCGGGCTTGACCAGACCGCCGTCGAAGAGGAGGAGCGGCGCCGCGAAACGAAACGGCAAGGCAGGATCGTAGAGGAGCGGAGTATCGACTTCGCCGGAAACAGCCTCGACACGGGCGATCCCTCTTTCGCTCAGGCCTTCGGACGATTGGCGGAAGACTGGATTGACGGGAACGACGCGTGGTTTGAGCGTAGCCGACGGCCTAGACTCGCGAAGTTCGCCGCACCTCCAGGTGGCAGCCGCTCGCCCGTCGATGGGACCCGCCGCGTAGCCGGACGCAGGAAGCGCCCACCCGAAGACCTGCGGCGGGCGATGGGGCTCGCGAGTGAGTGGCTAGCGTTCCGCTACTTGCGTCGGCATCACGGTGAGGCCGTCGACGAGACGTGTTGGATCTCGACCAATCGAACACGGTTCTTCGGTGGCGACGAAGGTGACGACGCTGCGGGGTACGACTTCTGCGTCAACACTCCGCAGGCACAATGGCTGTACGAGGTCAAGTCCTCGCTGGAGAACACGGGCGAGTTCGAGTTGACCCCGAACGAGATGCGAGTGGCAGCCAGAGTGCCGCGGCGCGGTCGTCGACGGTACCGGATTCTCTACGTTCCTTTCGTCTTCTGCCCGGACCGCTGGATGGTCCTGGAGTTGCCCAATCCCATGGGCGACGGGACCCGCAACCGTTTCAAGCAGATCGGTCAGGGCTCGGTCCGCTTCAGGTTTCAGCATCCAACGATAGGAGGAGGGTGCTGAGGCCCTGCCGGGAATTCGGGTGGAGTCGCTGCCAAGGCGTTCGGGGGTGCGATCGCCTCCGCGCACGACCGGCATTGAGGGGGAAGAAGGTGGACATTGTGCAGTAGAAGTGCAGAATTGCCACTTGCGGGGGTAGCTGAGTCGATGCCGAAGGCCGGTACCGAGGTCGACTTCGCCATCGAGGTCGGCGTGAAAGCCAGTCGAAGTGAAGGTGTCGATAACGCCGCGCCCGGCGATGGCGACGCCGATCAGGACGTTGCAGAGGGACCTCGGAGAAGCCGCCGCCCCCGGGTACGTTGTTCATCCCGGCGACGTGCGACTACCGCTGGGCCGGGGAGCGACGGCCCTGCCTTTCGGTGCGCTGTAGCATGGGCGTGCGGCTGAGCCGCTTCAACGGGATGACCTGGATCCGACAGTCGCTCAACCAGCTCGTCAGTCTGCTGTCCGGCAACGGCCTCCAACGGGAGGGAAGGCCCCCGGCGAAGTCGTATCGCACCCGCCCCAGCGAACTCGGGCTGCGGCAGGGCTTCGACGCTACTCGATTGAACCAGCTCATCGACGAGCTTGAGGTCGATGGGCGTCTGGAGGGTGAGAAGCGTCTACGACGAGGTGGGGTGACGGCGCCCGCTAGACGGCCCTGACGTACGGATGCCTGAGCGCGACGGGCCCTACGGCGGCACCTAGCCGGCCGGCGGCAATAGCATCTGCTCCATCGTGGCGACGAACGCCTGCCGTGACGGCAGGCTGTCGATGAGACCGCTGAGCCGCTCCGCGTCGGCGCCCACGGGGTTGTGCACCGGGACGTCGTCCGCGGTTACGCACTCATAGATCTTGTCGGCCACCTCCTGCGGGTCCTGCGGCTCACCGTCTCCGACGATCGCGGCGAAGTGGTCGCGGAGCTTCCGCGAGTGCTCGACGAGTTGGGAGTCGCCGGACTCGACGTAGTTGTCCGTGTTGGCGCCGAACGCGGTGGTGAGGTAGGCCCCGGGCGCGACGGAAACGACGCGGATGCCGAGCGGTTTGTACTCGAGCGCGAGCGCCTCGGTGAGTCCCTCGGCGGCGAACTTCGACGACGAGTAGACGGAGTTGCCGAGCAGGCCCATCAGGCCCCCCATCGACGTCACGTTGACGATGCAGCCGGAGCCCCGTTTCCGCATGTCGGGCAGGGCACGACGCATCACGTTCATCAGGCCGAACACGTTCGTCTCGTAGATGTCGCGGACGGAGGCGTCGGGCGACTGCTCGAAGAGCGCGT
Organism: Acidobacteriota bacterium; assembly: GCA_026708285.1. GTDB lineage: Bacteria > Acidobacteriota > Thermoanaerobaculia > Multivoradales > Multivoraceae > Multivorans. The sequence goes on along the minus strand of JAPOVF010000022.1, from coordinate 975 downwards.
TGCTGCCGTAGCCGGCGTTGTTGACGACCGCGTCGATCGGGCCGAACGCGGCGGTGCCCTGCTCGAAGGCGGCGTCGATGCTCCGCGGATCCTTGACGTCGAGCCTCGTAACCAGGACGCCTTCGAGGCCCGTGAGCTCCGCTTCCTTCTCCGGCGATCGCATCGTGGCCACGACGTTCCAGCTGTTGGCTCGGAAGGTGTGGACTGCCAGCTTGCCGAAGCCGCTCGAGCAACCGGTGATGAGTACGGTGCGGTTGGTCATCTATCTGGATCTCCCTTAGGCGTTTGATTGCTGATTCAGTCGGACGAACTGTTGATTCCGGCCCCGCGAAGGGCGCGCGCCATACCGGTTCGGAAGTCGGCTTCGGTTTCGCTGTCGGCGAGAAGCCCCTTGGCCGCCATGACGAGCACGAACGCCAGATCGGCGGCTTCCCGGCGTTGCTGGCGGACTCCTCGCGCCAGTAGCGCGCCGGTGACCTCGGTGGTGAAGGCGTCAAGGGGATACGAGCCCGTGCGTCGCCTCGCGGCGTTGCCGAGGCCGAGGATCTCCTCGCCGTACCGGCCGTCGCGAACGAACCTGACGACCGGTCCCAACCAGCAGCAGAACGCGTCCAGCAGCGCCTGCTCCGTCGGTCTCTCCGGGTCGGCCAGACATGCAAGCGCGTCTGCCCGCAGCGAGCGGACAACGGCGCCTATCGCCCATTCGAGCACTGCCTCCTTGCGCCCGAAACGGTTGTAGATCGTCTGCCGCGCGACGCCAGCCGCTTCGGCCAGGGAGGTCATCGACGTCTTCGCGTAACCCGTGCTCGCGAACTCGGCGAGCACTTGCGCGGCGGTCTCGTAGTCGCTGGCATCGGCTTGAGGCACGATGTACACTTTAGACGATAAGCGTCCAATAAGTAAAATAGAGGGCCTTCACCATGCCACGACCCACGATCGGTTTCATCGGACTCGGCGCCATGGGCGAACCGATGG
>JAPOVF010000225.1 GCA_026708285.1 Acidobacteriota bacterium | reverse complement strand
CCCGCCGGTGTCGGCCCACGGCCAGATCACCGTGCTCCACGACCTCGAGGCGGACGTCGGCGAGCGGGTGAACGTGGCCGACCAGCACCCCGAGGTGGTCGAACGCCTCGAAGTGGCGCTCGCGGCCTGGGAAGCGGAACTGGCCGAGCCGATGTGGATCAGCAAGCGGTCCACGCTGGCCGAGCTGCACGGAGAGGCGATCCAGCTCTACTTCTGACCAGCGCGCAGGACGGCTTTAGGGCCAGTCTTCCTCGTGGAGTCGTGACCACGGCACCAGTCGCGCGTCGGAGCGTTGCTGCACTTGATCGCCCCCGTAGACCACGACCTTCTCGCAGGCGCGGCCGGTCTGCTCGATGATCGCGCCGACTCGTCGTGGCGCGTCGAGCAGCCGGTTCGTAGCGGTTTGTGAGGACTTCGCTTCGATCACCGTGAGCCGGTCGCCACGCTCGATGACCAGGTCTGCCTCCGCGCCGCTTCGGTCCCGGTAGAACGTCAGACCTCCGCTCTCGCCCTGATTCGTGCGGTGTTTCGCGATCTCGGTGACCATCCACGTTTCGAACAGGGCGCCTCGCAGCGGATGAGAGCGCAACTGCTCCGCGGAGCGAATCCCCAGCAGCCAGCATGCCAAGCCGGGGTCGTGGAAGTGCAGCTTGGGCGTCTTCACCAGCCGCTTGCGGAGGTTGGCGTGGAACGGGCGGAGCCGGAAGACGAGAAAGCCGGCCTCCAGCACGTTGAGCCAGGCCTTGGCGGTCGGTTGTGAGACGCCGCAGTCGGCCGCCAGCGAGGAGTAGTTGAGCAACTGCGCGGTCCGGCCAGCGCACAACTCGACGAAACGCTGGAACGCCTCGAGATCGCTGATGTTCCCGATCGCGCGCGCGTCTCGTTCCAGGTAGGTGGCTACGTAGGCGGCGAGCCAGTCGCTGGGATCGATCCGGCGGTCCAGGATGGCGGGATAGCCGCCGTTGAAGAGAACGTCTTCCAACGTCACCGGGTGCGACGGGAATCGCCGCACCTCGCTGTTGGCGAGGGGCAACAGGTGGAGCACCGCGGTCCGCCCCGCCAGGGACTGACTTACGGTCTTGAGCAGAGCCAGATTCTGCGAGCCCGTGAGGATGAAGCGCCCGGGCCGCGGATCTGCGTCGATCAGGCCCTGAAGGTACGACGGAAGATCCGGCGCCCGCTGAACCTCGTCGACGACGGCGCCATCGGGAAACTGGGCGAGAAAGGCTCGCGGATCGGCGGTGGCGAAGGCGCGTACGTCCGGCGCTTCCAGGTTTGCGTAGCCGAGGTCCGGAAACAGGGCTTCGCAGAGCGTGGACTTTCCGCTCTGACGCGGACCGGTGAGCGTCACGGCGGGGAATTGCCGTGCCGCTTGAAGCAGTCGGGGCGCAAGGTCGCGGTCGATCATGATCGGAAGCCGAGTCTAGCTCGGCCGTTGGCTGATTCAAAGTGGCGTTTTGAATCAGCCAACGGAGCGGTGGTCTCGATGTGCATCGGGAGCGGGGACGGCCGCTTGGATAGCGCGTCAGTCCGGTGCCGGTAACATCGCTGGCCTTTCGAGCCGAAGTTGATACGTCCAGCCACGGCTGCCCGGAGGCAACCGATGAGTAACGCTGCGCCCGCACTCCACCCGCCCGAACTCTCGCCGGAGCAGAAACGGCAGTTCTACCGCGATGGCTTCATCGTGCTGAAGAACGCGGTCGAGCCGGAGTTGACCTACCGGGCGAAGCGGCGGATCAACGTCATCGCGGGGCGTCCCGGCCGGCTGTTCGACTACTACGGCGAGCTGTCCGGGTCGCCGGAGTTTCCGGCTCTCGTCAACGAATCCTGCCTGGGCGAGATCCTGCGCAACACGATGGGGCCGTACGACCCGCCGCAGCGGGCGATGCCGATGGTGCTCTATCCGAGCGATCCGTCGCCCGAGATCGGCCACCACGGCCTGCCGGACAACCAGCTTCCGAACTACGGCTTCTTCCCCCATCTCGACGGGCTTTGGACCGGCGCGATTCCGAAGTCGCAGGATGAGGTCGACGACTGGAGCGTGCCGCGCACGGAGCACTTCGGCGCCGGCGACGCGACGGTCATCGGCCGGAACATGACGCCGCTGTTCCAGGATCCCGACTGCCGCCTGTCGATCGGCAGTTTCACGGCCTTCGTCGGCGTCGCGCTGAACGACCAGACCGAGTTCGGCCGCGGCAACCTGGCGGTGCTCCGCGGCGCCCACCATGCGGTTCAGGCGTTCTTCCGCTGGCAGCGGGAGCAAGGCGGCCCGATCGGCCCGGAAGGTCCGGGCTGGCCTCGCCTGGTGCGGATGGGCGACGACGGAGTGGGCATGAACTACCTGCCCCAGGCGGTGCGCGACCAGTACAGCGAGGGCGCCGAGTACACGCCGGATGGCGCGATGTGGCCGCAACCGACACCGGTCCTGTTGGACGAGGGCGACGCCGTCCTCACCGTCCACGCGATACCCCACTGCGGCACCCGGAACTACGAGGGCGCCGAGCCCCGGATGAACGTCTACTTCCGACTGCGGCGAGAGCGGCCCGGCGGGGCCCGGGTGCTGGGCGACAGCGATCACCCCGACCGCGGCTGGAAAGGGAACTTCCTCGACTATCCGCAAGGGTACGACCCGTGGCAGGTGGCGATCGACGCCCTCTGCGACCACTGGAGCGAGTGGGACGGGATGGCGGACATCGTCGCCGGGGAGCGGGCCGCCGAGTCCTAGAACTGAGACCCTGATAAGAGGACTGACCATGCACGACATCGCGATTCGCAATGGCCGCATCATCGACGGCACCGGCGCCCCGGAGTTCCAGGGCGACATCGCCATCGACGGTGCTGTGATCACCAGCGTCAACGGGGGCGTGGGCAAGGCGCGCCGCGAGATCGACGCCGAAGGCAAGCTGGTCGTTCCTGGCTGGATCGACATCCATACCCATTTCGACGCCCAGGTGTCCTGGGACCCCTACCTCACGCCCTCCTGCTGGAACGGGGTCACGACGATCGTGATGGGCAACTGCGGCGTCGGCTTCGCGCCGGTGAAGCCGAAGGACCGGGACTGGCTGCTCGACCTGATGGACGCGGTCGAGGACATCCCGGCGATCGCGATGTCGGCGGGCATGGAGTGGAAGTGGGAGACCTTCCCCGAGTACCTCGACGCGATCGACGGCAAGCCGCGGATCATGGACGTGATCACCCAGGTGCCCCACTGCGCGCTCCGGACCTACGTGATGGGGGAGCGCGGCGCGGAGGACGTCCAGCCGACGGACGAGGAACTGGCCGAGATGGAGCGTCTCGTGCGGGAGAGCATTCGGGCGGGCGCCTTCGGCGTCTCCTCGAACCGGCTGCTGGCGCATCGCACGAAGGAAGGCGAGATGATCCCTGGCACCTTCGCCCGCTACCCGGAGCTCGAGGCGATCGCCAACGGCATGAGCGAGGCCGGCGGCGGCGTGTTCCAGTTCGTCGGCCCGTTCGAGCGTGAGTGGTTGCTCGGCCTCGGCCGCAAGGACGGGATCACGGTGACCTATCTCTC
>JAPOVF010000327.1 GCA_026708285.1 Acidobacteriota bacterium | reverse complement strand
TTGGGTCCGGAGGGGTCAGCTCCCAGGGTGACGTGAGCGCTTGAGAGGAGATGTAAGGGGGTGGCGCTCACTCCTTCCCGCCCTGAATCCAGGGAAGTCTCAGAGAATGCAGGTACTTGCGGGGAGGGACGGTCCGCGACTGTCCCCCAACCTGGTCCCGTTTGCAGGGCACCCCGCTTGAGCCGGGGATTGTGTTCCCCCACCTGATAGCCGTTGAGACCACTTGCAGCCTATTACTAGGTTGCCGACTACGAGGGGCCGGCGGCAAGCCGATGCCGCCCGGATCCACGGCGGAGGGACCGCCCAACAGATCCCCGCACATCAGGGGAGCGACAGCCGCGTTCCGCTCGCCGCTGATCCAGTACCAGCCACCCGAGGCCGCCCCCGTGACCGTCAGCCGGCTCTGCTTCGGATTGCCCTCGTCGTCGGTGCAGTAGTCCTTCCGCACCAACTCCGCAACCACGGCATCGGCGCCGGCAGAACGCGTCATCGTCGAGTCTGTCGGCGTAGGACCCGATCACCTCCGCGTCGTTGTGGTCATCTCCGCAGGTGCAGGGCTACTTTGCCCGTCGCCGACACCGTCCTGCCAATACGCCACCACAGCATCGAGCCATCGAGACAGATCCTCGGGGCCAACGTAGATCCCTTCTCCTGCAAGCGGCACCACCTGATCCCCCAGCGGTTCGGGTTCGCTGAGTTTATCGTCGCTGTCTCTCCAGTATGGCGAGCGAAAGAGGTCGGGCCTGCGGCCGAACAGTTTCTTGGCTGAGCGGCCAGCGCCGTGCTTGATCGCATTCGCCGCGGCGGCGAGTTCCGCGATGGCGTCGGGGAGGGCGGAGTCGTGTCGGAGCTTTGGTTGAGACTCAAAGGTGTGCCACAAGAACACTGCCAGTAGATTCAGTATGCCTGTCCTGACGTCGAGCGCAACCAGTACTGCGTCGCCTTCTGGATCGGTTCCGTCCTCAACTGCGTGCCAGGCGTCTTTTTCAATGTCATCAAGGGTCTGAATGACCTTCTCAAGGGCCACGACTCGGAAGCTATCCAGGCGCTCGACTGCAAACCCGCGACTGAAGGACCGAAGAGCCGCCCTCCTTTCCGGCCGGCGCTCTTTGTTCATCGGGCCAAGCCTAGCCCATTCTCCCGCCGGCCCGGAGCAGGGCGGAGCGTGCGCTACGATTCCCTCAAAATGAAGAAAGAGGCGGCTCGGCTGTTGGCGCTTCTGGCGGCTTGGACGGAGCGCACCGCCTACGGCACCGTCGGGGAAGGCCCGTACGTGGACGGCAAGCGGCACGGCGACTGGACGGAGCGCGCCGCCAACGGCGACGTCGGGGAAGGCCCGTACGTGGACGGCAAGCGGCACGGCGACTGGACGGTGCGCACCGCCGACGGCTACGTCGAGGAAGGCCCGTACGTCGACGGCGAGCGGCACGGCGACTGGACGGTGCGCTACGCCAACGGCACCGTCGAGGAAGGCCCGTACGTGGACGGCAAGCGGCACGGCGACTGGACGGAGCGCACCGCCGACGGCACCGTCGAGGAAGGCCCGTACGTGGACGGCGAGCGGCATGGCGACTGGACGGTGCGAACCACCGACGGCGGCTCCGACTGAGCGGCGCCGCGGCTCCGTCTGGTCTCCGAGCCTTCCCGCAGGGATCATCTCTGGACGTGAGCGACCCTCCCGGCGGCCGGCACATAGGCCGTGAAAAAGGGAGACCCTTGCGGGCCGCAGTAAGCGGCCGGAAGGGGGGGTCGCTCACGTCCCAACCCGATCGCCTGGAGCGGTCGGGTTGCAGCGTCCGCAGGGCGCTTATCCCGGAGCGGCGACCGAGAAACGCCTTGCGTTGCAAAGACATTCGGGCGGTGTCCTCAGAAGAGGACACGCGACAAGGTAGGCGTGCGAAACCGAAAATGGGGGGTGCTGCCCTTGTCCGTTTCTGGTGCGGATCCTGGAGCGACCCGGAGTTACGCGAGAGCCTGCGGCGCGAGGCCGCGAGCGTGATGCGTCGAGTAGCCGTCGATCGCAGGGCCGGACGTACCGCCGGCGGCCTCCGGAGCCCCTCGCTGGCGGAGCCGGATCAGGACGCGGCGAGCGGCATGGAAGCCGCCCCACTGCTCGAGCGCGGCGGGGTCGGCCGAGAGGAGCGCCGCCCTGACGGCGACCACCGTTTGCCACTCCTCCGGGGTCAGCGGCCGGACCGGAGGGCTGGCCCAGGCGGCGACCCTGCGGGAGAGCTGGTGCTGCTTCGGCACGGTGCGCGTCACGACGGCGACGTGGACCTTGGTTCCGAAGACGCGAAGCCACGGCCAGAGGTGGCGATGGCCGCCGGCCCAACTGCGCAGTTCCGTGTCCGTGTGGCGGCCGGGATCGGCGTAGACGAAGGTAGCCGACCGAAGGTCGGCGGCGATCGGCAGCCTGAGCGGGAAGTAGCGCCGGGTGCGCTTGGCCGCGCCGCCGTAGATGCGGCTGGGGTAGTGGTTGCGGGGGATGCCGCGCGCTTCGAAGTGGGCGACCTTCTCCGCCTCGGTGGCGAGCCAGGGGAGGCGAGGGTGGCGGACGACGTGATCGAGAGAGAGGAGGCGGCGGAAGAGGACCACGTCCTCCTCCGGTTTCCGGCGATGCCGGGTGTCTTCGACGCCGAGAGCGCTGTAGAGAGAACGGCTGTGCACGTGGGCGTAGCGCAGCCTGGTGCCCACGCCGGGGACGGGGTGCTCGCGCGCGAAGCCGCGTCCGGTCAGAGCGCGGAGAAAGCGGGAGGTCTTCTTGCGATGACACCGGTGATACTCGGTGAACTGGGTGCGCGTGAAGACGCCGGAGTGGAGGCAGACGAGGGTGAGCCAGGCCGCTTCGTGAGGACGGAAGCCGAACTCGCGCAGCGCGGCGTCGCGGCCGGCCAGGTGCGGGACGTCCGGGGGCTTGAGGGCCATTGTCAGAAGTCCGCGACCTGATCGCACGGCATGGACATCCTCCTCACCTGCCCGCTACCGGACCAGGAACGCTCCCCAAGCCTCCATGACCTCGCGCCGGCGCTCCAGCACGTCGCTGCGGGCGTAGCACTGCTCGACCTGGCTCCCGACCGCGTGGGCCAGGGCCTGCTCCGCCACCTCTCGGTCGATCCCCTCGTCGGAGCACCACGACCGGAACGAGCTGCGGAACCCGTGCGGGCTGCAATCGACCCCGAGGTCGTTCAGCAACCGGCCGAACACCGCCGCCCCGACCATCTTCCCCTGGATGCCGGGGAACACGAGCCCTCGACCACGGCCGCGCAGCCGGTCCGCCCGATCGAGGACCACAAGGGCGGCGCTGGAGAGGGGAACCCGGTGCTCCTTGCGGGACTTCATCCGCGAGGCGGGAACGGTCCACGTGGCCGACTCCAGATCGACCTCCCGCCACCTCGTTCCCCGAACCTCGCCGCTACGCGCCGCCGTCAGCGCCAGGAAGCGCATCGCCAGCCGGGTTCCGATCCACGCGCCGGAGGCCTGCACCTTGACCAGGGCCTCGCGCAGCCCCTCGGCCGGCAGGTAGCGGTGGTGCTTCCGCTT
>JAPOVF010000250.1 GCA_026708285.1 Acidobacteriota bacterium | reverse complement strand
CAACCGGTCCAGAGCCGCGCCGCCGCCTGCGACGAGTGGTCGGGGAAGTTCTTCGTCGACGACATCGACAACCCGTACTCGATCGGCGACGGCGGCCAGGAGTTCCTGTGGATCCGGGCCCGTATCGTCGGCGGACGGTCCCTGCTGTGGGGACGCCAGAGCTACCGCTGGAGCGATCTCGACTTCGAAGCGAACGCCCGCGACGGCTACGGCACGGACTGGCCGATCCGCTACCGGGATCTCGCGCCGTGGTACGACCATGTGGAGTCCTTCGTCGGCATCGCCGGCCAGCCGGAGAACATGCCGCAGCTTCCGGACGGGAAGTTCCTGCCGCCGATCGCCCAGACCTGCATGGAGGAGCGCGTCCGTGAGGGCCTCGACCGCGCCTTCGGCGGCACGCGCCGGTTCACGCCGGCCCGGGTTGCCGTGCTCACCAGACACCACCTCGGCCGCCGCGCCTGCCACTACTGCGGCATCTGCCGCCGCGGCTGCATCAGCCGCTCCTACTTCTCCAGCCTGAACGCCACGCTGCCGGCGGCCGAGGCAACCGGCCGGCTGACCGTGCGCCCCAACAGCGTCGTCCGCAACCTGGTCTACGACGAGCAGACGGATCGCGTCAGTGGCGTTCACTTGATCGACGCCGAGTCGATGGAGTCGATCGAGGTGCGCGGCCGCATCGTGTTCCTGTGCGCGTCGACGATCGAATCGGCGCGCATCCTCCTGAACTCGAAGACTCCCCGCTTCTCCGAAGGCCTGGCGAACTCGAGCGGCCAGGTCGGCCGCAACCTGATGGACCACATCTTCCAGGTCGGCGCGAACGGGAACCTGGACGGCCTGGAGGACAAGACGACCTTCGGCCGGCGACCCAACTCCTGCTACCTGCCGCGCTTCGTCAATCTCGACGGCGACCGGGCCGAAGCCACCCGGGAGAAGGACTTCCTGCGCGGCTTTGGCTACCAGTGCGGCGCCCGCCGCGGCACGCTGTGGCAGGGCGGCATCGGTCAGCCGGGCTTCGGTGCCGACTACAAGGCGAGCCTGCGCGGGCTCGCGCCGTGGCGTCTGAACTTCAGCGGCTTCGGCGAGAACCTGCCAAACCCCGACAACCGCGTCACGATCGACCCGGAGCTCGAGGACCGCTGGGGCATTCCGGCGGCCCGGATCACGATGAGCTACGGCGAGAACGAAGAGGCGATGCGCGAGAGCATCCAGACCCGCGCCGCCGAGATGCTGGAAGCGCTCGGCGCCAGGAACATCCGCACCTTCAACCGGAACTCCCTGCCAGGCTTCGCGATCCACGAAATGGGGACGGCGCGGATGGGCCGGGCTCCCGCGACGTCCGTGCTGAACGGCTGGTGCCAGTCCTGGGACGTGCCGAACCTGTTCGTCACCGACGGCGCGGCGATGGCGTCGTCCGCCTGCCAGAACCCGAGCCTGACCTACATGGCGCTCACCGCCCGCGCCTGCGACTACGCGGTGCGACAGATGCGCCGGCTGGAACTGTGACGTGCCGGAAGAAGGCGTCAGATCCGGCCGCGCAGGCATCTTCAATGCGCCCGATGACGGGCGCATGGACTGGCTCGCGGGTGACGCGGTCCGCGCCACCCGGGGATCTATGATTCGGGGAACTGAACGGAGAGGAGCAACTCCCATGTGCCCGAACTACCGAAGCGCAAGAATCGCACTCGCCAGCATCTGCGTCCTCGCGTTGACAGCCGGCCTCACCGGTTGTGCCGGTGACCCCGGCCCGCCGCCAACACACACCTTCGAAGAGGTGGCCCCCGGCGTCTACTTCATCGTCGGCACGGGGTCCATCTTCGTGCAGAGCAACGCGATGCTGGTCCTGAGCGACGAGGACGCCCTGGTCGTCGACTCCCACGTCACGCCGGCCGCGGCGCGTGCCCTGCTCGCCTCGATCGCCGAAGTCACGGACAAGCCGGTCACGCACCTGGTCAACACGCACTACCACTTCGACCACGCCCACGGGAACCAGGCGTTCCCCGAGGACACCGCCATCGTCGGCCACGAGTTCACACGTGCGATGCTGATGACGGACGTGATGAGCCAGCCGACCGCCTCGATCTTCACCGGGAACATCCCGAACCAGATCGCCGCGATGAAGGAGGAGGCGGACGCGATGGAGGACGGCGAGGAGAAGGATCAGGCGCTGAACGAGATCCGGGTCCAGGAAGCCCACTACGTGGCGATCGGCGAGACGGACCCGACGCCGCCCAGCGTCACCCTGACGAGCCGCATGACGATCCACCGCACCTACGAGGGCCGGGATCGGCCGATCGAGCTGCTCCACCTCGGCCGCGGCCACACCGGCGGCGACGTCGTCGTCCTGCTGCCGAACGAGCGGGTCGTCTTCACCGGCGACCTCGTCCTCGCCGGCGCCGCGTACATCGGCGACGCCTACGTCGACGAGTGGCTCGACACCCTCGACCGCTTCGAGGAGCTCGAGTTCGATCTCATCCTTCCCGGCCACGGCCCGACCTTCAGCGACATGGCCCAGGTCGATGCCCTCAGGCAGTTCCTGTCCGACTTCTGGAATCAGGCGTCCGCCGCCCACGGACAAGGTCTGAGTCCCGAGGAAGCGATCGCCAAGATCGAGTGGCAGGGGTTCCTGGCCGCCGCGCCGGACGCCCTGAAGATCCACTGCGTCCAGACGGCTTACAGCAGGATGGACGCCGACGGAGACCCCGAAAACAGCGATTCCGCATAGGGCGGCAGGACTCGGGGAACACGTGCCGATTTCGCTAAGTTCCGCATTTTGTGGTATTTACAACGAAACACCGTTAGCATCCTGGCATGGAACAGCAGCAAGTTGCTCCCCTCTCCGTAGGCGTTTCCGCGCTCGACCGCGCGGTGGAACGGGCTAGCGGCTGGCTGCTGGAACGGTACGGCGAGGAGGTCGAATGGGCGATCGAGGACCAGTTCCTGATCGGCCTGGACGACCAGGAACGGATCGACCTCGAAGAGCAGCTACAGACCCGCAGCGGCCGCGATCAAACCACCTTCTTCGCCAACGCGATGAGTTGCCTTCTCGCCCAGGGGCGCTTCGAGCCGGACGCCGAGGAGGGCGATTGCCGCTCCTTCAGCTTCGCCGACAAACTGCTGGGACCGGGCGGTCTGTTACTGGAGGTGACGGAGCGGCGCTGGCTGGAGGCGCTGGTCGGAAGCCGGTTGCAGCTCTACCGCATCGGTTCGGAGAACGGTCTGATCGCTCTGGAGGAGGTGACCAGCCGCCAGGAGGTTCTGGTCGAACCGCATCCGGCCGTGGAGCCCCTGGGAGACGGCGACCTCGTGGGCACCCGGGTCGTGGCCCTGGACGACGAGACAACGGGACGTCTCTGCGGAGTCTTCGGCTTCCCTGCCGGCGCCGCCGAACGTGGACTCGTCGAGTTGGTGGAAACAGCCGCAACGCACCCGCGCAGCAGCCGCGGCGAGATCCTCGGCATCGCCGAAGTCGTCGCCACTGCCTGGCTTCGTTCCTTCCTCCCCGACGCTTCGACGCGCGGGCCGCAGGCAGTCGTCGATGGTGGCCCCGAGG
>JAPOVF010000328.1 GCA_026708285.1 Acidobacteriota bacterium | reverse complement strand
GACTTGCCTTCCGACGCGATGCGGCGGATCCACTCGTAGATCTCGTAGCGCGCGCCGACGTCGATGCCCCGCGTCGGCTCGTCGCAAAGAACGACCCTGGCGCCGCGTTCGAGCCACCTCGCGATCACGACCTTCTGCTGGTTGCCGCCCGACAGCGTCGCCACCCGCTGGCCGGGCCGGGCAAGCCGGATGTCCAGTTGCTCCCTCCACCGGCTGAAGGCGCGCCGCTCACGGCGGCGATCGACCAAAGCCCGCAAGCGCCGGAAGCGGTCCAGGTTGGGAAGCGCGAAGTTGTCCTGCGCGCTGCGGCCCAGTATGAGGCCCTGGCCCCGGCGATCCTCCGGCAGCAGGCAGACGCCGCTCCTGATCGCCTGCCGCGGCGACCGGAGGTCGAGCCGCTCGCCGTCGAGCCGCACCTCGCCGCCATCGGACGCCATCGCGCCGGAGATCATTCGCGCCACCTCGGTCCGGCCCGCACCCACGAGGCCGGCGAGGCCCAGAACCTCGCCGCGACGAATGTCGAAGGACACGTCGCGGACCCGGCGTCCGGCCGACAGCCCACGGACTTCGAGCCGCGTCCCGCCGATCGCCTGCGGGAGTCGAGGAGGAAACTCCATGCTCAGACTGCGGCCGACCATGGCCTCGATCAACTCGTCACGGTCCAGGGGCAGGCGACCATCGCCGCCGTCGGCCGGCCCGCGCCGGTCGACGCCGTGCACCAGTTCGCCGTCGCGGAGTACGGCGACCCGATCGGCGACCGTTTCGATCTCCTCGAGCCGGTGGCTGATGTAGATCGCGGCGGCCCCCCGGCGCGCCACTCCCCGCACCTGACGGAGCAAAGCCCGCGCCTCGCGCGGCGACAGCGCCGCCGTCGGCTCGTCCAGAATCAGCAACCGGGGCTCGAGCGCCAGCGCCTTCGCGACCTCGACCGCCTGGCGGGCGCCGAGCGACAGCTCCGAGCAACGGGCATCGGGATCGACATGCATCTCCAGCAGGCCGAGCAGACGCCGCGCCTCCCGCTCTTCCCAGCGCCGGCGCACGATCCCCCGCCGGGACCAGCCGGCGCCGAGAAAGAGGTTCTCGCGCACGCTCAGTTGCGGCACCAGGCTGAGTTCCTGGTGGATCACCGCGATTCCTCGTTCGCGCGCGTCCGCGGGCGATGCGAACGCCACGGCTTCGCCCCCGAACTCGATCCGGCCGCCGTCCGGCCGCTCAGCGCCCGAGACGAGCCGGATCAGCGTACTCTTGCCGGCGCCGTTCTCGCCGACGAGACCCAGCACCTCTCCGGCGCCCACCGCCAGACTGACGCCGGAGAGGGCCTGAACGCCCGGGTAGCTCTTGCTGATCCGATGGAGTTCGAGCAAGTGACCGCCGGCCGGCCGAGCCCTAGTCGAGTGTCGGATCCTGCTCGGCGTCGGCCTGCCGGTAGAGCTCCGTCGGGATCAGGTGGACGCGCTCGAAGTCCTCGCCGTCGAGGTAGCTCACGATGTTCTGCACCGTCATGACCCCCATCCGATCCGGGTACTGGATCGGATCGGCATAGATCTTCCCTTCCCGGATCGCCTGCCGGCCCGCGATCTCACCGTCGAAGCCGACGATCCTGACCTGGTCCGCGCGTCCCGCCTGCTCGAGCGCGGTGCGCGCGCCCAGCGCCGAGGGATCGTTGATCGCGAACACGCCGGCGAGGTCCGGATAGGCCTGGATGCCGTCCGCCATCGCCCGGTAACCCTCGTCGCGCAGGCCGCCGCCCTCGAGTTCAGCCACGATCTCGATCCGGCCCCCGGCCCGATCGCGGTTGTACTCGCCGATCGCGTGACGGAAGCCGTCCACGCGCAGGACGCAGGAGTTGGCTTGCTTGAAGTGCAGCACGAGCACCTCGCCGCCGGCCTCTCCGAGCGCCTCGATCATCGCTTCGCCGGCGAGCAGCCCGCCCTGGTAGTTGTCGGTGCCGACGTGACCGGCGATCTCGACACCCTCGGCGACGGCCTGGAGGTCGGACGTGAACACCGGCACCCCGGCTTCGTTCGCCCGCCGCACCGCGGGTCCGATGGCGATCCGGTCCACCGGGTTGAGCACGATCGCGGCAACGCCGGAAGCCAGGAAGTTATCGACCTGCTGCGACTGCCGGTTCACGTCGCGCTCGGCATCGGTGACCACGACCTCGAAGCCGTGGCGCTCCGCCTCGGCGGTCAGACTGTCCGCGATGATCTTGAAGAAGGGGTTCTTGAGCGTCATCGCCGAGAAGCCGATCGTGCCCCGGGCGACGCTGCCGCTGCCGTCGCCCCCGTCCGTGCCACCGCCGCAGGCGCCAAGCGCGGCAAAGGACATTGCCACGAGCATCCACGTCAGCATCCGCTTCACGATCCGTTCCCCATGGCTACAACCTCCCTCGACATCCTGGCACCTGAACGCCGGATTGTGACACGCAGCGCGAAGGGGCTTGGATAGAGTCACGCCGATGACCGAAAGCGGTGTGTCCTCGTCGCCGGCCGCGACGCCGCCCCTTCTCCAGATACGGGAGCTCCGCACCTACTTCCACGGCAAACACGAGACCGTTCGCGCGGTCGACGACATCGACCTGGTGATCAAGGAGGGCGAGACGCTCGGCCTCGTCGGCGAGTCCGGCTCGGGCAAGTCGGTGACCTCGCTTTCGGTGATGCGGCTGCTCGAGAGCACGGCGAACATCGAGACCGGCGAGATCGCCTGGTTCGGCCGCGATCTGGTCCATCTTCCCAACCGCGAGATGCGGGACCTGCGCGGCAAGGACATCGGGATGATCTTCCAGGAGCCGGGCACGTCGCTGAACCCCGTGTTCCGGGTCGGCGACCAGGTGGGCGAGGCGCTGCGCGTCCATCTCGGCATGAACCGCAAACAGGCCCGCCAGCGAACGATCGAACTGTTCGAAGAGGTCGGCATCCCGGAGCCCGAGCGCCGGATCGATACCTATCCGCACGAGATGTCGGGCGGCCAGAAGCAACGCGTGATGATCGCCATGGCGCTGTCCTGCAACCCGAAGCTGCTGATCGCCGACGAGCCGTCGACGGCGCTGGACGTCACGATCCAGGCCCAGATTCTCGACCTGATCCGCCGGCTGCGCGACGAGCGCGGCATGTCGATCCTGTTCATCAGCCACGACCTGGGCGTGATCGCCGAGATCGCCGACCGGATCGCGGTCATGTTCCGGGGCCGGATCGTCGAGCGCGGCTCGGTGACCGACGTGTTCAGCAACCCCCAGCACCCTTACACCAAGGGGCTGCTCGCCTGCCGGCCGCACCTCGACCGCGACTTCCGCCGTCTGCCCACCGTCGCCGACTTCATGGATGTGGACGACGAGGGCGACGGAGGCGAGATCCGGATCACCGAGCGCGAACTGACGCCGGAGTCCCTCGCCGAACTCGTCGGGCGCGGACGGGGACGGCTGCTGCACCCGCGGAGCGCGCTCGAGGACCTGGGCTATGCCGAGAACCCTGGACCCGGCGACCAGGTCGCGGGCGGCACCGAACCCCTGCTGCGGGTCCGCGATCTGAAGGTCTACTACCCGATCAAGAGCGGCTTCCTGCGCCGGCAGGTGGGCGACGTCAAAGCCGTCGACGGCATCTCCTTCGACGTCTATCCGGGCCAAACCCTGGGATTGGTCGGGGAATCCGGCTGCGGCAAGACGACCACTGGGCTGGCGCTGCTGCGACTGATCGACATCACCGGCGGAACGGTCCAGTTCGAGGACCAGGACGTGACCACGATCCCGGCGAGCCGCTTGAGGTCTCTGCGCGGCAAGATGCAGATCATCCTCCAGGACCCCTACTCGTCACTGAACCCGCGGATGACCGTCGAGGCCATGCTCAGCGAAGCCATGGCGATCCACAAGATCGGCGAGAGCCGGAGCGACCGCCGTGACCGGGCCGCCCGACTGCTCGAAGAGGTCGGCATGGAGACCGGCCACCTCCGCCGCTACCCCCACGAGTTCTCTGGCGGCCAGCGCCAGCGGATATCGGTGGCCCGCGCACTGGCGGTCCAGCCGAAGCTGATCATCTGCGACGAATCGGTGTCCGCGCTCGACGTTTCGGTGCAGGCGCAGGTGCTGAACCTGCTCAAGGACCTGCAGGAAGAACGCGACCTGACCTACATCTTCATCAGCCACGACCTGTCGGTGGTCAAGTTCATGTCCGACATGATGGCGGTGATGCTCGACGGCAAGATCGTGGAACAGGGACCGTCCGAGGCGATCTACATGACACCGCGCGAGGAGTACACACGCCGCCTGATCGAGGCCGTCCCGGACGACTCGATCACCAACATCGAGAGCCGCCAGCAGCAACGCCGCGAGGCGCGAAGGCGTCGCCAGGCGAACTGACCACTCCGCAAGCGACCGTATGACCAGCGCCAGCGGAAGCCGGTTTCCGGAAGCCCTGGTGCTGATCTTCGCCATGATCGTGGCGGCGCAGGTCCTCACCTACCTGCTGCCGGCCGGCGAGTACGAGCGCGACGGCCGCCAGGTGCTCGCCGGCACGTACCACGCGGTCGAAGCGGAACCCCTGCCCTGGCATGCCGCCCTGACCAAGGTGCCCCGCGGGCTCGAAGCTGCCGCCGAGATCATCTTCTTCGTCTTCCTGGTCGGCGGCGCGATCGGGGTCATCCGGACAACCGGAGCGATCGACGCGGCGATCGGCGCGGCGATCAAGACCCTGGGCGGCCGGCCGGTCCTGCTGGTCGGAGGAATGACCGCCCTGTTCGCGGTCGGCTCGTCGACGATCGGCATGGCCGAGGAGTACATGCCCTTCGTGCCGATCCTCGTCGCCATGTGCATCGCGCTCAAGATGGACGCCGTGGTCGCCCTCGGCATCGTCTACCTCGGCGCCGGGATCGGCTACGGCACCGCGGCGATCAACCCCTTCACCGTGATGATCGCCAAGGACATCGCCGGCCAGGATCCTAGTACCGGCTTCGGGCTCCGCTGGGCGCTGCTGGCGGTCATGCTAGTGGTCGGTGTCCACCACGTCCTGCGCTACGCCCGCCGCATCGCCGACGACCCGGAACGCAGCCTCGTGCGCGACATCGACTACTCCGGCGGGGCCCATGAACTGAGCGCGGCCGAACTCACGCCGGCCCGGCTCGGCATCCTCGTCTCCTTCGCAGCGATGATCGGCGTCTTCATCTGGGGCGTCAACGTGCACGGCTGGTACCTGGTCGAACTCGCGGCGCTCTTCCTGGGCGTGACGATCATCTCGGCCGTGCTGGGCCGGGTGTCGGCGAACCGGACCGCCAGGGCCTTCACCAGCGGCGCCGCCGAACTGACCGGGACCGCCCTGCTGATCGGCTTCGCGCGCACGATCGAGGTCGTGCTCTCGGACGCCCGGGTCATCGACACCGTGATCCACGGCATCGCCTCCCTGCTCCAGCGGGCGGAGGCTCTGGGTTCCGGCGCCGCGGTCGTCTCCGCCTGGGGCATGCTGGCCGTGCAGAGCGTCTGTAACTTCCTGATCCCCTCCGGCAGCGGACAGGCTTACGTGACGATGCCGATCATGGCGCCACTCGCGGACCTCACCGGAGTCGGCCGCGAGACGTCGGTGCTGGCGTATCAGCTCGGCGACGGGCTGATGAACCTGATCGTGCCGACGAACGCCCTGCTGATGGGCATGCTGCTCCTGGCGCGCATCCCCTACCAACGGTGGCTGCGGTTCATCCTGCCGGCCATCGTCAAGCTCTACCTGGTCGCAATGGTGGTGCTTGCTGTCGCCGCCCTGATGCGCTTCGAGTAGGGCAGCCAGCCCATCTGTCAACCGGCTACAGGCTCAGCTTCGCCGGCAGGTACCGGTCGATCAGCCCCTGGTAGTACGGCCGCAATTCGGCGGCATCCGGCGGACGGTCGCTCTTGGAGTACAGGTCGTAGCCGTTGAAGAGTCGCACCCAGCCGAACATCTCGCGGTCACGGTCGTTCATCAACTCCCGGTACGCGCCCTCGCGATGACATGCGTAGAAGGAGTGGTAGCGGATCATGTAGAGGGCCGGTTCCGGCAGGTAGTCGCTGAGCACCTGGTAGAGGTACTCGTCGTGCCCCCAGGACAGGTGAACCTGGTCCAGCCCGCAGCCGGCTTCGTACACCCCAAGCTGCGTCGAGTACGTGGCATTCGCGGTGTCAGGGTTGCCCTCGAACAGCTCCGGGTAGACGATCCGGTCCGAGAACGCGCAGCCGACCGGGAAGGTGTCGCCGACCACCGCCCACTGCGGCTCGCCCCACAGGCAGAGCACCTTGCCCAGGTCGTGTACCAGTCCGGCGAGCACGAACCAGTCCGGGTGTCCGTCGGCCCGGATCGCCTCGGCCGTCTGTAACAGGTGGTCGAGCTGCGAGAGGTCCAGATCCGGGTCCGAGTCGTCCACCAGGGTGTTCAGGAACTCGAGCGCCTCCCAGGCCGGGAGTTCAGCCCGGTCGAGCGTGAGGTACTCCGCCTTCTTGTCCTGAACGAAGTCCCAGGTCTGGTGGCGGTGGTTCAGCCGGTAGAACTCGCGCACCGTGTCGCGCGGCGGCTGTTCGAAGTCCCGGTAGTCCTCGCGGCGCTTTCCGCCGGCCTCCGCCGGCTCGGGGTAGAGTTCCGCCACGAAGTCGTCCCAGTCGTCGAGTCGCTCGAGCGGCATCAGGGGACCTACGCTAGCAGCCGCAGGTCGCGGTCAGCAGGGTCGACGAGACACGGTCCAGGACGGGAGAGCACGATGTCGTATCTCGCCTACAAGCTGCTGCACGTGCTCGGTGCGCTACTGGTGCTGGCGGCAGCCGGCGGTGTCGCGCTCCACGCCGCGAACGGTGGCCGGCGCGAGGACAACGATCTGAGGGGCGTCCTCGCTTCGATGCACGGCATCGGCCTGATCCTGAGCGTCGTGGCCGGCTTCGGCCTGCTGGCCAAGCTCGGAGCAGGCGCCATGCCGCCGCCATGGGCCTGGGCGAAGCTCGTGATCTGGCTCTTCTTCGGAGCCGCGCTGACGCTGCCCTACCGCAGCACCTCGCTGGCGAGAGCACTCGTGATCGCACTGCCGCTCCTGGCCGCCATCGCCTCCTACCTGGCGATGTACAAGCCCTTCTAGAAGGACTTCCGCCCGCCCTGAAGCGCCCAGCGGCGCGCGCCGAGCCCCCGGTCAGGTTCCGGTCAGCAACAGGTCAGCCCGACTTCCGCTGCCGATCGCGAGAATGACGTCCAGAACGACCAATCGGGGAATCCGCCTGTAACCCCAGTTGTTTCTTTTCGTAGACAAGGTCGGGTTCGTGCCCTAAAGGGGCAAGGCACGGATCCGGTCGGCGTCGGGCGGTGCGAGCGTGTCGTACCGCCCGGCGCCATCTTCTACGACGGCTCCTGACGACGGATCAGGAGCCGCAGTTCAGAGGAAGACGCAGGTGGGGCAATCGCTTGCGTCCTGCGCCAGCCTGCGGTCGGCTTCGCACTGGTAGACAGGCTCAGCCGAGCGTCCTGTCCTCGCATCGCCGCTCTCCATCACTTCTCGCTTCCAGTCGTCGTCATCCGACCAACGAAACGGCAGCATCTTGACCGCTCCCGGCGTATCCAGCTCGTGGAGGGCGGCGAGAGACGCCATCATGATGTCCCGCTGCAGGCTAGCGTCCAGCGCCTTGCCCGTCGTGTGACCCAGGGGATAGTCGAGAAACACCGCGCGGGGAGGATTGACCGATCTCGTAATCGAGAAAGCCGAAGTCATCGAGAGCGTCGGAATGCCATCCGCCTCGATGCGGCGAGCTATCAGTCCCACGGACTGATGACAGACCGGTCACACGGGGACCAGCAACGCCAGATCGACCTGGTCTTCCGCCAGTCGCCGGCTCACTTCCGGTGCCAGCGTCTCGCGTACCCGACGCGCCGAGTAGATGCCACCCATGAAGGTGTACGCGCGGCGGGACAACTCCCCGATCACGCCATCCCTCGCCAGAGCGCGCAGCGTGTCGACGGGAAAGACCACGTTCGGATCGATCCGGGCGTCCGTCTGGTCGTAGGCGAAGTGGCTCGTCCGCAGTTCCGCCGCAGGTACGCGGGTGTCGATGATGCGCAGGGAAAGGTCGTCCCGATGATGGAAGGCAACCTGCCCCGTCCGATACACGCCACCGGAGGCCACCAGGGCGATCCGACATTCCGCAAGCGGCTTCGCCGGCCGGGCCCACGAAGGCGGATCGACGTTCTGGACCCACCGGTAGGGTTCGTGTCCAAGGCTCGAATACAGCTCCCGGGTGCGGACGATGTGGTCGACCGGCGCTCTTCGTGTTCCCATGTTCCCGATTCTGCCCCAAACCTGACGCGGCGATAGGATGCCAGCCGAATGAGCGAAGACCACCCGCGACCTGCGGAACCCGACTCTGAAGGCGTTCCGCAGAACGAGCGGATCGACCTGGCCGAATCCGAGTGGCGCGCCAGACTGGCTGACGACGAGTTCCGCGTCCTGCGCCGGGAAGGGACGGAACGGGCCTTCACGTCGCCCCTCAACGGGGAACATCGGGACGGCGTCTTCGTCTGCGCCGGGTGCGGCGCCGAACTGTTCCGCTCCGAGTGGAAGTACGAAAGCGGCACCGGTTGGCCCAGCTTCTACGAATCGATGCCCGGCGCGCTCGAAACGCAACGCGACTTCAAGCTGTTCGTGCCGCGCACCGAGTACCACTGCACACGCTGTGGTGGACATCAGGGACACGTGTTCAGCGACGGTCCCGCGCCTACGGGACTGCGCTACTGCAACAACGGAGTCGCCTTGCGCTTCCGGCCGGCCATGCACCCCGCCCCAGGCAAGGAGGACTGAACATGTCGCCCACCCTGAACACCCGCCACGCCGCGGTCGGGGTTTCCGCTGCCCTCGTACTGACGCTGGCCTGTGGCGGCGAATCGGTCGAGCCCCTGACGTCGACCGTGGCGACGGAGTCCGGCGTCCTCGAGGGTGCGACGCTTCCGTCCGGAGTTCTCAAGTTCAGCGGCATACCCTACGCGGCGCCGCCGGTCGGTGACTTGCGCTGGAAGGCTCCCCAGCCAATCGCAACCTGGGAGGGCAGCCGCGACGCGACCGTCTTCTCGGCGAGCTGCTGGCAACCGCTGTCTCCCCCCGGCTCGTTCTACGAATCCGGCGACATCGAACGCAGCGAGGACTGTCTCTACCTGAACGTCTGGACTGGCGCCGCGCACGCCGAGGCCGCGCTGCCGGTCATGGTCTGGATCCACGGCGGCGGACTCCAGACCGGCTCCGGCAGCACGATTCTCTACGACGGAGAGAGTCTGGCGGGACAGGGCGTCGTCCTGGTGACGATCAACTACCGGCTCGGACCGATTGGCTTCATGGCTCATCCGGAGCTCTCGGCCGAGAACGAATCGGGAGCCTCCGGCAACTACGGCATCCTCGACCAGGTCGCCGCACTCCAGTGGGTGCAGGCGAACATCGCGCGCTTCGGCGGCGATCCGGGCCGGGTCACGATCTTCGGCGAGTCGGCCGGCTCCTGGAGCGTCAACTACATGACCGCGACGCCGCTGGCGGCAGGCCTGTTCCAGCGTGCGATCGGGCACAGCGGCGGTGTTTTCTGGCCCATGCCACAGCTTGCGGACGCGGAGTCCGAGGGCGTGCGGGTGGCCGAGCGGCTCGCCGCCAGCGACCTTGCGGCAATGCGCGCTGCTTCCGTCGAGGAGGTCTACCAGGCGGCGAGCGAAGCCGAAGCACTACAGTATGTCGGCGTCAGCGACGGCCACGTCTTTCCGCGCGACATCTACGACATCTTCGCTGCCGGCGAGCAGAACGATGTCGACACGATCATCGGCTTCAACAGCGACGAGGGCACCGCCCTCTTCGCGGGCGCCGGCGCCGTCACCCTCGCCGACTATCGACAGTCCCTCGAGGACACCTACGCCGAGCATGCCGACGCGATGTTCTCGGTGTATCCAGCCGAGACCGATGAGCAAGCGCACGTTGCCGCCTACGAGAACACGGCCGACAACTTCTTCGCCTGGCAGATGCGGACGTGGGCCCGTTTGCAAAGCAGTACCGGCTCAAGCCCCGCGCGCATGTACTACTTCTCCCGCGTTCCGCCCTGGGACGAAGCCGAGACGTACGGCTCCTACCACGCCGCAGAGATCATCTACGCCTTCGACAACCTTCACAGGAGCGGCGAGATGCGTGACGGGATCGGGCCGTTCAATCACGCCTGGGACGACACCGACCGGGCGCTCGCCAACACCATGTCGGCCTATTGGGTCAACTTCGCCGCCACCGGCGACCCGAACGGGGACGGACTGCCCAACTGGCCAGTGTACGACCCGAGCGCTGACGGCGTCCTCGAGCTCGGAGACACCATCGGCTTGATCCAGGACCTGCTCAAGGATCGCCTCGACGTCTTCGACGCCTACTACGAAGACCTGCGAAGCGGCGGGTAGCGCCGGTCTTTGTGCTAGCCTGCCGCACCCAAGGCAGTGGGTGCAGAGCTCACGCGACGAACCAGGATGCGCCTGTCGTTCTCGAGTGTTGATTGATGTGGAACCCGAGGCCGAGAACAGGAGCAGCAGATGGCAGTGAGAATCTACGTGGGCAACCTGCCCTTCGACACGACGGAAGAGGCGGTGCGGAATCTCTTCCAATCCTACGGCGAGGTCAGCGAGGTTTCGCTGATCAACGACCGGGAAACCGGACGTCCCCGGGGGTTCGGCTTCGTCGAGATGGCGACCGGCGGCCCGGAAGCCATCTCTGCTCTGGATCAACAGCAGTTCGGCGGGCGGACGCTTCGCGTCAACGAAGCCAGACCCCGCGAGGAGCGGCGGCCGCGCTGGTAGGCGGCTCGGCAACAAAGCGACCCGGAGCCGCTGCCCGCGGGCGCTCCGCTACATCACCGGATTGAAGTACTGCGCGACCGCGATGTCGGGCAACGGCGACGGCTTGAGGTCGATGATCTCGTCGCGCACGCCGCCCTTGGACATCTTGAACGAGGCGTTGACGCGTTCCGGGGCATCCCAGAGCACGACCGCGAACTCACCGTTCTTCTCGATCGGGCCAGCGGCCGAGAACTCGCCGTCGCCGGACGTGATCGTGACCTCGCCTCCGCCCTTGACCGCCTTGCCCCGTTTGTCTTCCACCCGGCCGACGAGCACCGTGCGAACACCCTCCGGCTCCATCGACTCGCCTTCCCGGAACAGGATCGGATAGACCTGCTGGGAACCGCCGCGCTGCACCGCGACTCGCGTCAGCACGGAGCGGTAGCCGTCGCGCTCGAACGTGATCCGCAGCACGATGCCCTCGTAGTCGTCCCGGCTGTATAGGCGCCCCATGTTCCGCAGCAGATACGTCCCCGTCTTGCGCCCCTTGGCCCGTACTCTCGCCGCGGGCGAGTTGTCGTTCTGAAGCCAGATGTCGACATCGGAGAGCGGTTGTCCGCTCGAGTCCAGGATCGTCCCGAAAACGCGGGTGTTGTCACGGCCGCCGACCGCGCCAGTGACATCACCACCACGCAGGTCGGCACCCGCATTGACCGGCTGTTCCTGGGCCAGCAAAGGCACGGCCACGAGCAGCGCTGGAGCGAGCAGCAACGGAAACAGAAGTCTCTTCGTCATCTTGATGGCGCCTCCTCCGCAGTCCTCAAGAGCGGACCGTGGAGACTATCAACCCTAAAGCTAGGATGACCGCATGCCGGTAAGTGAACCCGATCCGGCTGCGCGGCCACGGCTGCGACAGATGTTGGCAGCGGCCGCCATCGGCATTGCGGCGGCCGTGCTTCTGCTCCGATGGACAGCACCCGACGCGGCCCCGACGGCACTTGACGACCGCACCGCGGTCACCCCACCACCTCTGCCGCCAAGGCCGGAGCCGACTCCCATCGCGCCGCTGCCGGCACAGCTCAGCGAAGCACTGGATCTGATGGCGATCGGCCGGCTGCAAGAGGCTCAGCGCCTGATGCTGGACTTCAGCCGCGGCCCCGGCGCCGAAGCGCTGCCGCCCGAACATCGGGAAACGATGACGGCGATGCTCGGCCGGCTCGCGCACGATCCAGTGCTCGCCGCGGCCATCGAACTGGAGGAGGGCTTCCAAGACGCCGACTTGAACCGGCTCCGCCGGACACTGGGCTCGCTGGCGCGGCAGCAGATGATCTCCCTGCGGCGCGATCCGCAAGCGGCCCGCCGCGTCGACGACGCGCGGCGGTTGACCGCCGAGGTCGACGCAATCGAAGCCCGTCTCGCCAGCGACCGTCTGGCGGCGCTCCGGCTGGCTCAGGATTTCCGTCGTCGCCACCCGAGATTCGCTGCCGGCCTCGACTTCGAACGGCGGGCCGCCGCCGCGATCGACGAGACCGCCGGACGGTTGATCGCGGCGAATCGCCTCGATGAAGCGAGGACTCTGCTACTGGAACTCAAGGCCCTGCGCGGCGACGAGGCAGGGGAGAGTCCCCACGTCGAGGCCAAACTGGCTGCCATCGAGGCGGTCTTCAGGCGCCGCGACGACCTGGACGCCACGGTCCGCCAGATCGAGGTCCTCGGTTGGAAGAGGCCGCACGAGGCCCTGCAACTCCTTGCCGGGATGGAGCGCACTCCGGAGAACCGGGATCGCTTCGCCCAGTTGCAATCGACCCTCACGATGCTGATGGAGGATCTCGATCAGAACGGACCGGAGGTGGAGATTCTGATCCCGGAGGACCCGGAAAAGGCTCCCGGCGTCTACGACCGGGACGAGGACGTCGTCCTGCGTGTACGCGCCACGGACGACTACGACGTGCTCTCGGTGCGGTTCTTCTGGCGCTGGTTCGACGAGGACGGCACCGGTGAGGTCGTCGAGGCGGCCCTGCGGCCGGCGACTCCGACACCATTGCCGGCCCCAGCGGGCGCGGCAGGCGCCGAGACGGCTGAAGTGGAGTTCGAGGTCACGATCTCCGTCGGCGAACATCAGGGCCGTAACCTGCAGTTCTGGGCCGAGGCGGCGGACCGCGGCGGGCGTGCTTCACGAAGCGCCGAAGGCGAGCTCGCGCCGGAGCGTCGCGGTTTCCTCCGGCGGCTCGGCCTGCGGCGCGGAATATGATGACGGCCGTCGTGTCGGACCATGAAAGCCCTCGGGCGGAAGATCCTGAGGTGCGGGATGCCCTCGCCGCGATTCCCCAACATCCTGTCGAAACCACGGATCGCGACTTTCTCGGCCTGGGCCTCGAACCGGCGGTCCTGGAGGTCGTGGCCCGGATCGGCTTCGAACACCCGACGCCGATTCAGGCTTCCGTGATTCCGGATGCGGTCGCCGGCAAGGATCTGATCGGCCTGGCGGAAACCGGCTCGGGCAAGACGGCCGCCTTCGTGCTGCCGATCGTACAGCGCCTCCGGCGCGGCAGGGGTGTGCGCGGGCTGATCGTCTCTCCGACCAGGGAGATCGCCCTCCAGACGAAGGCCTTCCTGGACCTGTTCCGGAAGAGCCGGCTGCGCGTGAACTCCGTCTGTCTGATCGGCGGCGTGAAGATCGGCCCGCAGTTCGACCAGTTGCGCAGAGATCCCGATGTGCTCGTGGTCACCCCCGGACGGCTCCTGGATCATTCCGAACGGGGCACCGTGAGCCTGGGTGGAGTCGAGGAGCTGGTTCTCGACGAGGCCGACCACATGCTCGACCTGGGATTCATGCCTCAGATCCAGCGCATCGTGAGCCAACTGCCGAGACAGCGGCACACCATGCTCTTCTCCGCCACCATGCCGCCGCCGATCGAACGCCTCGCGCAGCGCTACATGAAGGATCCGCTTCGCATCGACCTTTCGCCCAAGGGGGCCGCGTCGGGGATCGAGCACCGCCTCTACCTGGTCGACGAGAAGGACAAGAAGCGCTGCGCCCTGACCCTCCTCGAGAAGGTGCCCGGGTCGACGCTTGTGTTCACCAAGCGCCGGTCCGACGCCGAGTGGCTTTGCAGAGTCCTGGAGCGCGGAGAGCACAGCGTCGCGCGCATCCACTCCGACCGCTCGCAGCGGCACCGGGTCGCCGCCCTGGAGAGCTTCCGCGCCGGCCGTCACCGCATCCTCGTTGCGACGAACATCGCCGCTCGCGGCATCGACGTCGTGGGCATCGAGCACATCCTGAACTACGACCTCCCCGACACGCCCGAGGACTACATCCACCGGGCCGGCCGCACCGCCCGCGGCGCCGCGGAAGGCGTCGTGTCGTCGATCGGTACCTGGCTCGACAAGTCGCTGATCCGGCAGATCGAAACCGCGCTCGGACACCCTCTGCCCCGCTGCGAGGCGGACGGCGTAGCCCCATACCGAGAGATGCAGTCCCTCCAGGAGCGTCGCCGGCGTTCCCCGCTCCGCCGCTAACCGATGCTCCCCATCCCGGACCTGCTCAACCGGGAGCCCTTCCTCGGCATCGACCGGAAGGCTCTGTCCGACCTGCTGGGTCTCGCCATTCTCGGTCGCGAGATCGGCACCGAGTTCCACGACGCCATGGCGGATGCCGAAACCCCCGACAGCACCTGGCGGCCCGAGTTCTTCGAAGAGGACCTGTTCGTCGACCGCCTGATCGAGGAGAGTTTCGAGCTTCAGATCGACGGAGTTCACTACCCGATCAACGAGCGCTTCCTGCGCCGCGTCCTGGCCGCGACGCCCACCGATCTGGAGACCACCCTGTTCCGGCAGGAGGTGCTGCGCGAACTGGACGAGGACGAGAAGCTCCTCGCCGCGGCACAGCGTCTCTACCGTGAGCTGTTCGGCCTCCTCTCGCTCCACAAGACGCCCCGCTACCACCGCGTCCTGGACTCGGCGGCCCACAACCTCGACATCCTGAAGCAGAGCCGGCTGGTCATCGACCTGATGCATGACCTCTTCGAGTCGGCCCGCTCGGGGCTACGGCGTCTTCACGAAGGCGCCGTAGCCATCCGCGAGACCGACGAGTATGCGACGCTGGTCGCCCTCCTCGACTACGAGAGCCGGCTTGCCGAACTGAACCTGGATATCACCCTGGGCGCCGACGGGCGCATCCGCGGCCTCGACGTGCGCTCACTCGAGGAATGCCGCGACAACCCGTTCTGGGCCCGCCCCATAAGGCGCCTCTGGAGCCGCCTGCGGCTCGGCATGGGCGGTTACTCGATGAGCAACCGGGAACTCCTGAACCGGGTCGTGGAGCGCGTCTACGTCTCCCTCTCGCCCGCCCTGATTCCCCTGATCCAGATGCTGGGTCAACTGGAGCTCTATCTCGCCGCCCGGGCTTTTCGGGACCGCTGCGGCGAGCGTGGCCTCTCGATGTGCATTCCCGAGTTCCGGCCGGTCGACGATCCCGGTCCCGCGATCGAGTGCGAACACCTGTTCAACCCGCTGTTGCTCGGACAGGAGGAGGCGCCCGTACCCTGCACCGTCAGGACCACGGGGAACGTGCCGATCACGGTCGTCACGGGACCGAACTCGGGGGGCAAGACGCGTTTGATCCAGGCCATCGCACTGGCTCAACTGCTGGGCCAATCCGGCCTCTACGCACCCTGCAGCCGCGCCCGCCTACGCGTCCAGCGGGGGCTGTTCGTTTCCCTGATCGAGCGCGAGAGTGCGGATCAAACCGAGGGCCGCCTGGGGCGCGAACTCGTGCGCATCCGCACCCTGTTCGAAGAGATGGAGCACGGCTCGATGGTGGTCCTGGACGAGCTGTGCTCCGGCACGAATCCCTCCGAGGGAATCGAGGTCTTCACGCTCGTGCTCCAGCTCCTCAGGCGGGTGGAGCCCGTGGCCTACGTCACCACGCACTTTCTCGACCACGCCCGCGCCCTGCAGCAGAACCACACGAAGCTCGGCCTCGAGTTTCTCCAGGTGCAACTCGACGACGAACGCCGGAGCACCTATCAGTTCAAGGATGGCGTCGCGCGCACATCCCTCGCGGCGCTCACCGCCGAACGGCTCGGCGTGACCTTCGAGAACCTGTCGGCCGCGGTTGACGGCCGCCGGGCGCCGGCCGGCTAGGAGGCTGCGCCCGGGACGAGCGCGGCCTCAGAACGGAACGCCGGTCGCCCGGCAGACGAAGCGCATCAGGGGCGAGACCTCCCCGCAAAGCCCCGTGAACTCGTCGAGGAAGCCGCGGCTCAAGAGACGCGTCTGGTTCAGGCGGGCCACCGCCATGAAGGACTTGCGCTTGATGTCGTCGATGCGCGGGTGACCCGCGTCGAATCCCCGCGGCGCCCGCTTCAGGCTCTCGCCACCGAGTTCCAGAGAGTCGCCGAGACCGGGGTCGACCGTCACTTCCCGCCAGCCGGCGCCGTCCGCGACGATCTGCTGCCGGATCGCCCGCAGGGCCTCGGGATGGGGCCGCCACATGCCACCGCCCATGAACACGCTGCCGGGCTCGATGTGGAGGTAGAAGCCGGGCGCGTGGGCGTCCTTGTGCTGCTTGTGGCGGAAGTGAATGCCCAGGTGGGTCTTGTAGGGACGCTTGTCGCGCGAGAACCGGACGTCGCGGTGGATGCGGAAGAGCGAACCGCCGACCTTCTTCGGGACCGCCAGGAAGTGGGTGGAGACCGTGTCCAGCCTCGTGCCGAAATCGCTGATGAACTGGAGCGCCGGCTCCCGCACGACGTCCTCGTAGCGCTCGCTGTTCGCCTTGAACCAGTCGCGGTCGTTGTTCTCTCTGAGGTCGCGGAGGAAGGCGAACGTCTCGCGCGAAAACGGGTTCTTCCAGTTGGCCATGGGATTCTCCTTCACGGTTCCGGCACCGGGGCGGCTTGCCGGCGCGAAGTGTATTCTCCAGGATCGCGCCGCAGAACAAGGAGGGGCCGCATGGACATCTTCGTTGCCGAACTGGTCGGCACCGCGCTTCTGATCATCCTGGGCGACGGCGTGGTGGCCAATGTGGTCCTGGCTCGAACCAAGGGCAACGGCAGCGGCTGGATCGTCATCGCGACCGGCTGGGGATTGGCCGTCGCGCTCGCCGTGTACTCCGTCGGACGGATCAGCGGCGCCCATATCAACCCTGCGGTCAGCGTCGGCCTGGCGGCGATCGGCGAACTCGACCCCGCCCTGCTACCGACCTACATCGGAGCTCAACTCCTCGGCGCCTTCGCGGGAGCGGTCGTCGTCTGGCTCACCTACCGCCCGCACTGGAGCGCCACCTCCGACCAGGGCGCCAAGCTGGGCGTCTTCTGCACGGCGCCGGAGATTCCCGGACGCCGGGGCGCGAACCTCATCACCGAGATCGTCGGCACGGCGGTGCTGGTCTTCGGCGTACTGGCGATCGCGGCCAACGCCTCGGAACTCTCCGGCGGCGAGATCGACCTCTCCGCCGTGTTCGCCACCGGGATCAACCCGCTCCTCGTCGGCTTCCTGGTCTGGGGGATCGGACTCTCTCTGGGCGGTCCGACGGGCTACGCGATCAACCCGGCTCGCGACCTCGGACCGCGCATCGCTCACGCGGTGCTGCCGATCCCCGGCAAGGGCGGTTCGGACTGGGGCTACGCGTGGGTGCCCGTGGTGGGGCCGCTGGCCGGAGGGGTCCTCGGCGCGCTGGCCTTCCAGGCCCTCGGCTGGTAGACAAAGCCGAACATGGTCTACGTTCTCGCCCTCGACCAGGGCACCACGTCCAGCCGCTCCATCCTGTTCGAGCGCCAGGGAACCGCCGCCGCCTCCGCGCAGGAGGAGTTCCCGCAGATCTACCCCTCCCCCGGTCACGTCGAACACGACCCCGAGGCCATCTGGAACACGCAACTCGAGACAGCGCGCGCGGCCATCCGGAAGGCCGTCGCGGACGCCTCGGACCTCGCCGCCATCGGCATCGCCAACCAGCGCGAGACGGTCGTGCTCTGGGAGCGCGACAGCGGTAAACCGGTCGACAACGCGATCGTCTGGCAGAGCCGCATCACCGCTCCGCTGTGCGAAGAGTTGAAGCAGCAGGGGCACGAGGACCTGTTCCGCGCCAGGACGGGGCTCGTGCTCGACCCCTACTTCTCCGGCACGAAGATCGCTCATCTCCTGGAGAAGCACGACCTCCACGGGCGGGCGGCGCGGGGCGAGATCCTGGCGGGAACGATCGACAGCTTCCTGCTCTGGCGGCTGACCGGCGGCCGGGTTCACGCCACCGATGCAAGCAACGCCTCGCGCACCCTGCTGTTCGACATCCACAGGCTGGACTGGGACGACGAGCTGCTCGGGATCCTGGGCGTGCCGCGGGCCATGCTGCCCGAGGTCCGCGATTCGAGCGGCGATTTCGGCCATACCGAGCCGGGTCTGTTCGGTCGTCCGATCAAGGTCGCCGGCATTGCCGGAGACCAGCAGGCAGCGACCTTCGGGCAGGGCTGCTTCGAACGTGGCATGGTGAAGAACACCTACGGAACCGGCTGTTTCATCCTGATGAACACGGGCAGCCGGGCGGTTGCATCGGAGAACGGCCTGCTCTCCACCGTCGGCTGGGTACTCGACGGACAGCCCACCTACTGCCTGGAGGGGTCGGTCTTCGTCGGCGGAGCCGCGGTACAGTGGCTGCGCGACGGCCTGGGCCTGATCGAAAGGTCCGAGCAGGTCGAGGAACTCGCGGCGAGCGAAGAGGACAGCGGCGGTGTCTACCTCGTACCCGCCTTCGTCGGCCTGGGCGCTCCCTACTGGGACCCCTACGCGCGGGGCCTCCTGATCGGCCTGGAGCGGTCGACCACCGCCGGCCACGTGGCCAGAGCCACGGTCGAATCGATGGCCTACCAGAGCCTCGACGTCGTCCGCGCCATGGAGGCCGACGCCGGGGCCGGCATGAGCGGCCTGCGGGTCGACGGCGGGGCGGCGGTCAACGACGACCTGATGCAGTTCCAGGCCGACCTGCTGGGCACGCGGGTCCAGCGGCCGGTGGTCGCCGAAACCACAGCGCTGGGCGCCGCCTACCTAGCCGGGCTTGCGACCGGCGTCTGGGCCGACCAGGACGACGTGACGAGGAACTGGGCGCTCGACCGTGAGTTCGAACCGCGGTCCTCAACGACCGAGCGGGAGCACCTCGCCGCCGGCTGGCAGCGCGCCGTCGAGAGATCGCGAGGCTGGGCTGAGCCGTAGCTGAGGTACGCTCTCGCCCCTTGAGTCCGCGCGGCCGGCCGCTTGGCCGGCAACTCGCGGTCCCCTGCCAGCCAGACCCACCACGCATCCGGAGATCCAATGACCGATGTAGCCGCCCGCCCCCGCCTCATCGTCGACATCGAAGCCGGCGTCGCCGACGTGCGTCTCGACCGCGCGGACAAGCTGAACGCGCTGGACGGCGCGATGTTCGACGCCCTGGGCAGCACTGCCCGCGAGCTGGCCGACGATTCGTCCGTGCGCGCCGTCGTGCTTTCCGGCAACGGCCGTGCCTTCTGCGCCGGCCTCGACTTCGGCAGTTTCCGCGCCATGCAGCAGAACGCAGGAAGCAGTTCGTCGTCGCGCGAACTCGTACGGCGCACCGACGAGAACCCCGCCAACCGCGCTCAGTTCGCCGCCTGGGGCTGGCACGCGATGCCCGTTCCGGTGATCGCGGCGGTCCACGGCGTGGCCTACGGCGGCGGTTTTCAGATCGCGCTAGGCGCCGATCTCCGCGTCGTCCACCCGGAAGCCCGGCTCTCTGTGCGCGAGATCGTCTGGGGTCTGATTCCGGACATGGCCGGCCCCCAGTTGCTGCAACACCTTGTGCGCTCCGACATCGCCAAGGAACTCACCTTCACCGGCCGCGTGATCAGCGGCGTGGAGGCCGCGGAGCTCGGCCTCGCCACCCGGCTGTCCGAACAGCCGCTCGACGACGCCCTCGCCCTGGCGCGCGAGATCGCCGGCAACTCGCCTCACGCGATCCGGGCCGCCAAGCAGGTGCTCGACACCGCCCGGACGGTCAACATCCGCGAGGGACTCGAAACCGAGGAGCGGCTACAGGTCGGCCTGATCGGTTCACCGAATCAGGTCGAAGCGGTGACGGCGAACATGCAGAAGCGAGCGCCGGACTTCGCCGACGTCGACTGAAGCCCGGCCGGGTGCGCCGGCCACTACTCCAGGTGCCAGCCGTGGCTGTCCTGGAGCAGCGCGCGCTGTGAGTCGAACGGTGGTTCCCCTGCCTCGGGCTCGACCCGAACGTAGCGGCCGTCGGACTCGAGGCGGCGGCAGTTCGCCGTGTCCATCAGGTGAGGCGCCAGGATGTCGCGCAGAGCCGCCCGGCGCAGGTCCGGTTCGAGGATCGGGCAGAGCAGCTCGACGCGTCCGTTCAGGTTGCGGGGCATCAGGTCCGCGCTGCCGGTGAACAACTCCTCGTCGCCGCCGTTGCGGAAGTAGTAGAGGCGCGAGTGCTCGAGGAACCGGCCGACGATGGACGTCACCGAGATGTTCTCGGACAGGCCCGGCACCCCGGGCCGCAGGCAGCAGATTCCTCGCACCTGCAGGAGCACCTCGACGCCGGCCTGGGAGGCACGGTACAGGGCGTCGATGCACTCCCGGTCCACCAGCGAGTTCATCTTAAAGATCAGGCGACCGTCTCCGCGTAGCCGGTGGCCCTCGATCTCCCGGTCGATTCGCCGGATGAGTTCCCGACGCATCTGGTGAGGCGCGACCAGCAGCCGGCTGTAGCGCTCCTCACGGACGTAACCGGTGATCGCGTTGAACAGCTTGGCGACGTCCGAGGCGATCTCCGCGTCGTCAGTCAGGATTCCGATGTCGGTGTAGATGCGCGCCGTGACCGGGTTGTAGTTGCCCGTCGCGACGTGAACGTAGGAGTGCAGCTTTCCTCCCTCACGACGCACGACGAGACACATCTTGGCGTGCGTCTTGAGCCCCATCACGCCGTACACCACATGAACGCCCGCCGCCTCCAGCGCCCTCGCCCAACCGATGTTGTACTCCTCGTCGAAGCGCGCCTTCAACTCGACCAGGACCGAAACCTGCTTGCCGTTCTGGCGCGCCTCCATCAGCGCTTCGACCACCGGCGAGTTCGCGCCCACGCGGTAGAGAGTCTGCTTGATCGCGATCACGTCGGGATCGGCAGCCGCTTCCCGTAGCAGCCGCACCACTGGAGAGAAACTGTCGTAGGGGTGGTACAGGAGGTGATCGCGTCGGCGAATGGCGCCGAACAGGGACTCCTCGCTCCTGAGGGCGGCCGGCCGCACCGGCCGGATCCCACTGTCGCGAAGCTCCGGCCGGTCGAGGAAGGCGATCTCGCTCAGGTCGGCCAGGCCGAGGGGCGACGGCAAGGTGTCGACCTGGAACGGCGCCAAGCCCATGTTCTGCTCAAGGAGGGTGCGGATCCGCTTGGGCATGTCCTCGCGCACCTCGAGACGGACGACGGAACCGAAGTGCCGCTGGCCGACGACCTCCACGATCGCCGTCAGCAGATCGTCTGCTTCGTCTTCCTCGACCTCGAGGTCCGCGTCGCGGCTGACCCGGAAGGTGTAGGCGGCCTCTACCTTGAAGCCCGGAAAGAGTAGGTCGAGATTGGCCGCGATCAACTCCTCGATCCAGACGAACTTGCCGCGCCCCGACTTGCCCAGACCGAGTTCGTCGCGGCTGCCGCCGGGCGCCCGCACCAGCCTCGGCAGGACCTGGGGAACCTTAACGCGGGCGAAACGCTCGCCCTGGCTGCCGTCGTCGATGACGACCGCCAGGTTCAGGCTCAGGTTGGAAACGTGGGGGAAGGGATGACTGGGATCGAACGCGAGCGGCGTCAGAACCGGGAAGATCTCACGCTCGAAGTACGCGCGCAGCTTGCGCTTCTTCTTGGCCGAGAGCGAGTCGTGGGAGACGATCTCGATCCCGGCATCCCTGAGCTGGGGCAGGAGATCCTCGTGCCAGCAGCCGTAGACGAGTTCCCGCTCCCGCTTGAGCTGGGAACGGATGCCGGCCAACTGCTCGGACGGGGTCATGCCGTCGGGCGGCGCCTCGAGCGCGCCGCGCTCCAACTGCCGGCAGAGTCCCGACACCCGGACCATGAAGAACTCGTCCAGGTTGCTCCCGTAGATCGACAGGAACTTGACTCGCTCCAGCAAGGGATGCCGCGAATCGCGCGCTTCCTCCAGAACCCGGCTGTTGAACTGCAGCCAGCTCAGCTCCCGGTTGTTGTAGTGCTCGGGCAGGCCCGGCGCGATCGTCGGCCGCGGCGCTTCGGTCCCCGTTTCGGGCGCGGGATCGCCAGCCGGCTCCGGGACCGGCTTGAGCGGCGGTTCGATCAGGTTCTCGGCGGCTGCGGATTCTGGATTCGCCACGGTAACCGCTGATTCTACACCACTTCCGCCCTCGGCGGCACCGGTTCCGACTCTACTCCGGGCGCCGCCGGATCACGACGAAGGTCACGTCGTCGGCCGGGATTCCCCCAGGCGAGAGGTCCTCGACCCAGCCCTCGAACTCCGCGACCGCCTCTGCCGCGGGAAGCTGGCCCACTTCCCGCCAGCGCTCGGCGACCGCCGCGTAGCCGATCGGCTCGCCGTCCTCGCCGAGCATCTCCGGCAAACCGTCGCTCATCAGCAGGGCCGCGTCGCCGGGTTCAAGCCACACCCGGCGGTTCTCGTAGGACGCGTTCGCCAGAGTGCCGAGCGGCACGCCGGACGTCATGATCTCCTCGACCTCACCCGCCGGGGAGCGGCTTACCAGCACCGGCGGCATGCCGGCCGACGCCAGGTCGAGCTGCCCGTCCCGGTAGCGCGCCAGCACCAGGGCCATCGCCCGCCGCCCCAGGTTCATCGAGCGGATCGTCGCTGTCGCGTGGGACAGGAAGTCGGCCAGGTCAAGCAGTGCGGGAGCACCGGGTGCCGCGGGCGCCGGCGAGGCCGTGCCGCTGACCGAGCGGAAGTGGCCCATGTCAGCCGACGACAGCAGCGACTTCACCACCGTCACCATCGTCCCCGCGCGGGCGCCGTGGCCGGTTGCGTCGCCGACCGCGATGGTCAGCAAACCGTCCGGCCGGAGCCGGCTGAAGTCGTAGTAATCGCCCCCGACCTCCGAGGCCGTGCGCAGGAATACGGCGATCTCCAGGTCCGGGTGCTCGGGGATGCCGGCGGGCAGCAGCGAGAGCTGGAACGTTCGCGCCTCCTCGAGTTCGCTCGTCTGCCGCTCGTTCTCCGCTTCGAGCAGCCGGCGGTCCACCTCCTGCTGACGACGGAGCCGTTCCTGCTCCAGCAACTGCCGCCGGTTCTTCTCCTGGTCGCGGGCCATGCGATTGAACGCCTCGCCCAGCTTGCCGACCTCGTCGCGCCCTCCGAGACGCGCCCGCGCCGCGGCGTCGCCCCTGGCCAGGCGGTCGACCTGCCTGGTCAGGTGGCTGAGCCGGTGGGTGAGGCGGTTGGCCAGCGGAGCGGCAGCCAGCAAGGACAGGCTCATCAGCCCGACACCGACACCGAAGTTCCGCAGCGAGGCGCTGCGAATCTCGGCCAGCGATTCACCGATGGGACGCACGATGCCGTAGACCAGATCGCCCGTCGCCGCAGCCTGGGTCACGACCACCCAATCACTCATGCCCTGCCAGAGTTCTTCGTCGCCCGCGGCCAGAGCCTCCAGGAGGGGCTGCCCACCAGGACATTGCACGCCCTGGAGCAGATCCAGGTCCTCGGGCTCGGAGGTGTAGATCTCGCCTTCCGCGTCGATCGCGAACGGCACTGCACCGGCGCGGCGCGGGATCCGGCGCAGGACATCCCGCATCAGGCGCTCCGGCCGGACCGCGGCTTCCAGGTGGCCGACCAGATGACCGTCCCGGTGCACGGGAGTCGAGATCGGACCACCGAACGTTCGCGCCGCCCACTCCCGCGCCTCGCGCGCCCACTCGACCTCCTCCGTGTCCCCGGCCGTTTCGTCGCCCTGCCCAGCGGGCGGTTCTCCGGCAGCGCCCCGCATCGGAAACCGACCCGGACCGCCTGGCCGAGACCAGAGGAAGCGTCGGGCTTCCCGCGCCCTCAAGCCGGGCTCACCGTCGCCGTCGCCCGGACGCCCGCGCTCGCGCAGGTCCCGTCCGGGCTCGGACGGATCCGTCGGCACGAGCTCGAGCGCATCGAAAAGGTCCGCGCCGTCGCCCATGCTGCCGATGATGAACTCCGCGAGCGCCTCCCGGTCGACGTACTGGGGGTCGTCGAAGGGCAGCATCGTGCCGAGCCTTCCGACGTGCAGCCGCAGGTCCTCACGGGCGCGGATCAGCCCGATCGAAATCTGCCTTGCGATGTCTTCCGACTCGGCACGCACGGCCGCTCGAAAGGCCGTTGCCGACGACACGTAGGAATAGCCGACGATGCCACCCAAGGGCAGGACCGCCAGCACCAGGAAGGCGAGGATGAGTTGGCTGCGCAGCTTCATCGTTCCGGTTCAACCCGATCCAGGTTCACCATCTTCCGGGTTTGCCTCAGCGCGGTGAGCGGGCCGCCCCACCGGTCTGCCGTCCTTGCGCCGACCGGACAGTGAACTCACGACGCCATGGAGCGCCCGCACCTCGTGCTCCCTCAGCTCGGCCCGGTGCAGGATACTCCGCAGGTTGCGAACCATGATGCCACGCTTCTCCACCACGCGCAGGAAACCGGAAGCGTCGAGTTCCTGCTCCAGGTGCTCGAAGAGGTTGACGAGCTCCGCCGCGGTGGCGGGCGGCGTCGTCGATCTCGGGCCGCCCGTCGTCACCGGGTGATCCCCGGCCTCGAACCAGGCGTGGGCAACCAGCAACACAGCTTGCGCCAGATTGAGCGAGGAGTACGTCGGATTCAGGGGAATGTGCACGATGTGCGACGCCAGGGCCACATCGTCGTTGTCGAGTCCCGCCCGCTCCGGACCGAACAGCACCCCCGAACGGAGCCCACGAGCGGCGCCCTCTCGCACCTCCGCCGCCAGTTCACGGGGTCCGATCGCCGGTTTGAGCAGGTCGCGGCGGCGCGCGGTCGTCGCGTAGACCCGGTGCAGATCGGCGACTGCCGAGGCCGTGGACCCGAACACCGTCGCACGGTCGACGATCTCACGCGAAGACCCGGTGGCCATCGCCTGTGCGCGCTCGTTGGGCCAGCCGTCACGCGGCGCCACCAGCCGCAACTCGGTCAGTCCACAGTTGAGCATCGCCCGAGCCGCCGCCCCGACGTTCTCCCCCAACTGGGGGCCCACCAGGACGATCGCGGGTTGCCGGGAATCCGCGGTAGCCTCCACCTGAGCGTCCGCCGTAGTCCCGGCTTCTTCCGCGTCTGTTCCTCGACCGGCCATCGCGCCTCAGCCCGGTAGGCTACACAGGTGACGCCGCCCAGCCTGGGGGACCGCCTGCCCCAGACCCGAGGGGAGATCTCCTCCGACGACATCCTGGAACGGTTCCTCGACTGGGTCGCAGGCCTCGGCTTCGACCTCTTCCCCGCCCAGGAAGAGGCTCTGATCGAGCTGATGGCCGGGCGCCATGTGGTCCTCGACACGCCGACCGGATCCGGGAAGTCCCTGGTCGCGATGGCTCTTCTCTTCAGAGCCTTGTGCGAAGGACGAACGGCCTTCTACACGGCGCCCGTGAAGGCCCTCGCCTCGGAGCAGTTCTTCCGCATGTGCGACGACTTCGGCGCCGAGCGCGTGGGGATGCTCACCGGCGACGCCAGCATCAACACGGACGCACCGATCATCTGCTGCACCGCCGAGGTGCTCGCGAACATGGCGCTACGACGAGGTGCCGCGCTGCCGGTCGACGACGTGGTCATGGACGAATTCCACTACTACTCGGACCCGGAGCGCGGCGTCGCGTGGCAGGTGCCTCTGATCACGCTTCCCAGGACCACCTTCCTGTTGATGTCCGCGACGCTGGGCAACATGGCTCCCATCAGCGAGAAACTCGAGCGGGCCACCGGGCGGCCGGTGGCGCTGATCAGCAGCCGGGTCCGGCCGGTGCCGCTCGAGTACGAGTACCGCGCAACGCGGCTCGGCGTGACGATCGACGAGCTCGTCAGAGATGGCAAGGCGCCCATATACGTCGTCAACTTCACGCAGCGCGACTGCGCGCGCCTCGCCCAGAGCCTGACCAGTCTGAGGCTCTGCACCCGCTCCGAGAGAAAGGCGATCTTCGAAGCCACCTCCGACTTCCGTTTCGACACCGCCTACGGCAGACAGGTAAGGCGCTTTCTGAGCTTCGGGATCGGCATCCACCACGCCGGTCTGCTGCCGAAGTACCGGCTGCTGGTCGAACAGCTGGCGCAACTCGGTCTGCTCAAGGTCATCACCGGGACCGACACCCTCGGCGTCGGCGTCAACGTGCCCATCCGCACCGTGCTCTTCAGTCAGCTCAGCAAGTACGACGGCCAGGAGGTCGCCATCCTCAAGGTCCGCGACTTCCAGCAGATCGCCGGACGAGCCGGGCGCAAGGGGTTCGACGAGCGGGGCTGGGTCGTCTGCCAGGCGCCCGAACACGAGATCGACAACAGGCGCCGCCGGGAGAAAGCGCAAGCCTCGCCTCACGGCCGAAGCCGCAGGCAGTTCCGCAGGCGGCCTCCGCCACGCGGATTCGTGCCCTGGGACGAGAGCACGTTCCGGCGCCTGATCCACAGTCCGCCGGAGACGCTCGAATCCCGGTTCCGGCTCAGTCACGGCATGGTGTTCGACCTGATCCTGGCCGACGAGGCGACCGGCAACGGCCACCCCCACCGGAACTTCCGTTCGATCCGGCGGCTGATCGCCGCCTGCCACGAACAACCGGCCAGGAAAAGGCGCCTGATCGGGCAATCGGCCGAGCTGGTCCGGTCACTCCACCGAGCGGGCATCGTCTGCATGGCGCCCTCACGCGGCAACGGCTACCGGCTCGAGGCGGACCAGAACCTCCAGCTCGAGTTCTCGATGCACCAGGACCTGTCGCTCTACCTGGTCTCCACCCTGGAGCTGCTCGACCCCGAGGATCCCGAGTACCACCTCGACCTGCTCAGTCTGGTCGAGGCGATCCTCGAGAATCCCGAGATCGTGCTCCGCCAGCAGGCCCGGAAGCTGCGCGATGAGCTGGCCGCCAGGCTCAAGGCACGGAGAGTGCCCTTCGAGGAGCGGATGGAACGGCTCCGCGAGGTCACCCATCCGAGACCGCTGGCCGATCTCATCGAACCGACGTTCGAGGAGTTCCGTCGCTCCCACCCTTGGGTTCCAGGCGTTGGGGTCCAGCCGAAGCGCGTCGGCCGCGAGGTCTACGAGGACGGCCTGAGCTTCGACGAGTTCATTCGTCGGTACCGGCTGGAGCGCTCCGAAGGGATCGTTCTCCGCTACCTGAGCCGGCTGTTCAAGGTCCTGAGCCGCGGCGTGCCGGACCGGTTCAAGACGGACGCGGTGTTCGATCAGCTCCGTTACTTCCACGCCCTGCTGATCGGGGTCGACCGCAGTCTGCTCAGCGAGTGGGAACGGCTGTGGTCGCTTCAGGACGCTTGAGCCGCCGGTGGCCCTACCGGCTCCGGTCGACGCCCAGCTTCGGACACCACTCCTCGACCGGGCAGCGGGAACACCAGGGACTCACCGGCACGCACAGCTTCTGGCCGAAGCTGACCAGTGTCTTGTTCAGGCCGATCCACTGGCTCCGCGGCAGCTTCGCCCGCAACGCCATTTCCGTCTCAAGCGGGGTCTTCGTGTCCACGTAGCCCCAGAGGTTCGTGATCCGATGCACGTGCGTGTCGACGCAGATGCCGGGCCGCCGGAAGCCCTCCGTGACGACGAGGTTCGCGGTCTTGCGCCCGACGCCCGGCAACTCGATCAGTTCCTCGACTGTCTCGGGCACTTCGCCGCCGAACCGGTCGAGCAGCACTCTCATCGCCAGGCGGATGTTCTTCGCCTTCGTGCGGTAGAAGCCCACCGGGAAGATGAGGCGCTCGATCTCGGCGGCCGGCAGGCCCGCGATCTCCTCCGGCGTCGACGCCACGTCGAACAGCCGCCGCGTCGCGGCAGCGGTCGCCTCGTCCTTCGTCCGCGCGCTCAGAATCGTCGACACCAGGACCTTGAACGGATCCCGCTCGGTCTCGGCGATCAACGTCACGATCGGGAGCCGGGAACCCTCGAGGTGTCGCCGGATGCGGCGAAGCATCGCCGCCAGACGGCGGTTCGACGGAGGCGTCGGCTGCTCGGGCACAGTGGAGCCAGAATAGGAACACGCGTCACGGAACGCAACGGAGCACGGTCGGAGGCAATAGCGACGCCCCAAACTGCTGTTACCTTGAAGTGATGAAGGTCGCAATCAGCGGGGCCTCGGGCCTGATCGGCAGCG
This sequence comes from Acidobacteriota bacterium, assembly GCA_026708285.1. Classification (GTDB taxonomy): domain Bacteria; phylum Acidobacteriota; class Thermoanaerobaculia; order Multivoradales; family Multivoraceae; genus Multivorans. The sequence goes on along the minus strand of JAPOVF010000328.1, from coordinate 14,058 downwards.
CTCTGATCCGCGCGCTTCTGGAGTCCGGTCACGACTGCGGCCGGCTGATACGCGGCGCCCCGCGCCACCCGGACGAACTGGAGTGGCGCCCCGAGCGCGGCCTGGCCGAGCCCACGGCCGTCGAGGGATTCGACGCCGTCGTCCACCTGGCCGGCGAGAGCGTCGCCGGCGGCCGCTGGACCGCCGAAAGGCGCCACCGAATACGGTCTTCCCGGATCCCGGCGACACTGCGCCTCGTGGAGTCCCTGAGCACGATCGAGCGGCCGCCGCGCGTCTTCGTCTGCGCCTCCGCCGTCGGCTACTACGGCGACCGGGGAGACGAGCTGTTGGAGGAGGACTCCTCCGCCGGCAGCGGTTTTCTGGCCTCCGTCTGTCGGGACTGGGAAGCCGCCGCCGCGACCGCGGCGACCGTATGCGACCGGGTGGTGATCCTCCGCTTCGGCGTCGTCCTGTCAGCCGCCGGCGGTGCGCTGCCCCGGATGCTGACGCCGTTCCGCCTCGGCGTCGGCGGCCGCCTCGGCTCGGGCAAGCAGTACTTCCCGTGGATTCACCTCGAGGACGCCGTAGCCGCCATCCTCCACCTGCTCGCACGAGGCGAAGGCCCCGTCAACCTCACCGCGCCGGAGCCGGTCACCAACGCGGAACTCACCCGCTCGCTGGCAACCACCCTGCGACGGCCGGCCCTGTTCCCGGTTCCCCGCCCCGCGCTCCTCGTGGCGTTCGGCGCGATGGCGCGTGAGACGCTGCTCGCCAGCGCCCGCGTCGTCCCCGCGCGTCTTGTGAGCGAGGGCTTCACCTACCGCTATCCCACGCTCGACTCGGCACTCCGGCACGAGTTGTAGAATCCGGGAAGCCAAGCGGCGCCCGGCGTGTTGGGACCCTTATGGCTTTCAAGCTCGAGAAACGCAAGACCTCCGGGTCGAGATCCGCGGCCGCTTCACTCCATCTCGGCGGCGCACCCTACGAGCTCGAGCCGCAGAGCAAGACGCCTCTGCGAGTCGGCATCGCCGTGACCATCGCTTTCCACGCGCTGCTCTTCCTGATCACCTTTCCCCGCGCGAAGCCACGTGCGCTCCAGGCGGCGCAGGCCCAGAAGACCTTCCTGGTCACGACGGTGCGCTTCAAGCCACCGCCACCGGCGCAGGCCAAGCCGATCCCGAAGCCCAAGACGCGAAAGATACCGATCCCGGATCCGACTCCGGACGACCCGGAGCCGCTGATTCAGGAAGAGGTCTTCGATGCGCCGGAGGTCGACTTCGAAGGCATCAGCGACGTGCTGTTCGACATCCCCGAAGCTCCCGCCCCGTCGGGTCCGCCGGGAACCATGTGGATCGAAGGGGACGTCCTGCCGCCCAAACGAACCTACGCCCCCCGTCCCAACTACACCGAGGAGGCTCGCCGCGCCCGGATCCAGGGCGTCGTCATCCTCCAGGCCGTGGTCGACACCGTCGGCAACGTGGGCTACGTCAAGGTCCTCAAGGGCCTTCCGGAGGGCCTCACGGAATCCGCTGTCCAGGTGGTCGAACAGTGGCGCTACGAACCCGCCACCCTGAACGGCGAGCCGGTCCCCGTCTACATCAACCTGACGGTCAACTTCTCGCTGCAGTAGCCGAGCGTCTACTCCCGGCCCGAGCCTGAGCCCGTGCTCGCGCCATGCCCCTGCTTCTCGTAGTACTCCTTCTCCAGCAGCCGGGCGCCGCGCAGGATGTTGCCCATCGCGTAGTTGCCCTCGTGGCAGGCGTACTCGTAGAGGAGGTCGTCGGTTCCCGGCCAGATGAGTTCACCGCTGTAGGGCGCGGCGTAGTCCGTGTCATGGACGGTGAACCCGTAGAGCAGGTCCTTCGCCCCGTGGCGGCTGAAACGCTCGATGACCTTCAGGCCGTCGCGCGGATCGCTCTGACTGTCGAGGAAGTTCGTCGTCTCCACGACCAGGGTGTCGCCATCCCACCAACCGATCGAGTCGCCGCCCATGGAACGGTACTCGGCCGGCGGGTGCTCCGCGTTCAGCCGGATGACCTTCGCCCAGTGCATCCACTCCACCAGGATGACGACGTGGTCCTCGGTCTGGGTGATCGTCTTCAGGTTGTTGTAGGGCAGAGAGCGTACCGGGGTGGTGGCCACGCTGGTGTAGATGCAACGGTCTCCGGGCGTCAGCGTCTCGGGACCGTCGTAGGGATCGTCGTCGGCCTCGATCCACCAGGCGTCGCCGGTGTTCTTGTAGAGGTACGGGTTCACCCTGGCCCGGCGCGCCTTGCCGGCCTCGGTCAGTTCCGGCATGCGGCCGTTCGGTGGGTCGGTGAGGACCGAGGTCCGGTACTGGCCATCGATCGGATACGCCTGGTTGCCGAAGTCGAGCCAGAAGAAGTTGTAGCCGCCGACCGCGCCGGCCGCGCCCGCGGAGCCGTCTCCGCCCGGCGGCGGCGCCTCGCGATCCGGGTCGCTGACCGCGTTCGCGCCTGCGCTGGCCGCCGCCATCATCGCGGCGATCCCCTCCGCCTCCTCCGCGGTCATGAACTCCTTGTCGCCGAAGCGGGGATCCCGCTCGAACGGCGTCAGGTTGGCGACGTCGTAGTTGCCGGAGAGATCCGGCCGGCCGCTCGGTGTGCGTGGAATGTCCTCGTCCCCGGCGGCGGCCAGCGGCGCCGTCAGAAGCGATGCCAACACGAAGGTGGTGAACAGGAAGCTCGAGCGGCGGAAGGACATGACACTCTCCTCGCAGAAGTTCGCTGGGGCCGGTTCTCTTTCGGTGAACGCGAACGAGCGTACCGCAAGGCCCGCCGTCAGCGCGGCGGCAACCAACCCCGCGGAGGCCGGAAGTAGACCTTCAGATTGGCTTCCCGCCGGGTGTCGGGAGACAGGTTCTCGAACACGCCGTAGACGAACGTACCGTGATCGTGACGGTGGATGACGGGATTCCCCCGCCACGCCGCATCGCCGATGTCGCACGGCTGCTCGGGGAGGCAACCGCCCCGGGCACTGAGATCGGCGGCCTCGTACTGGAAGCCGACGAACCTCACATCCCTTGGCAGCAGAACCCCGATGACCTGACAGGAGCGCTCCGGATCGAGGACGGGGATCAACAGCTCCTGGACCTCGGCCCGGATCTCCGGCGACAGCAGCCGCAGCACGTCGTTGCCCTCGGGCGACGCCAGCGCGCCGGTGTAGGCGAGGAACTCCTCGGGCAACGACTGCTCGACGATGCCGGCCACCCGCTCCAGACGCCCGGCGAGATCGCCCGCGCAGGCTGTCGTCTCACCGGTTCTCGGTTCCGCCGGCCAGTGACTCGACACGGACCACTCGCCGGGCGCGCATTCGGGGCAGGCACCGGCGGGCAGCAGGGTAGGGTTCGCCAGCAGGCGGACCACGACCGGTTCGGGTTCGGGTTCCGGCTCAGGTTCGGGTTCCGGCTCAGGTTCGGCCTCGGCCGCGGGTTGCTCCGCCACAGCGACCGGCTCGGGCTCAGGGGGTAGCTCCACCGCCGCGACCGGCTCGGGCTCAGCGGGCTGCTCCACCACGACGACCGGCGCCAGCGCCGGTTGCTCCACCACATCCGTCGACTCGGGTGGCGGCGCCTCCGTGGCCGGCGGCGGCTCAACGACCCGGGCCACGTTCTCGCGCCGAAGCCGGCGCTCACGCTGCTCAGCGCGACGCTCCGCCCGGCGCTGGGCCCTGTTCATCGCGCGAGCCGAACCTGCGCGCGCGGTCGAACTCGCCGCGCCGAGGCTCGAGTAGCTCACGTGCATGGGCGCCCAGAAAGGACCCGTTCGTTGACTCGACGTGAACCCCACCTGGGGCCGTTTGCCGTCCTCCAGTCTCAGATAGGAGTTCACGATCATGAAGCCCTGGCGCATCAGTTCGATTTCCCACTCGCCGGCCGAGAGATCGGTGACATCGACTACGCCCGCATCGTTCGTCAGCAGCGGCGGCGGACCGCCGGACCGGTCGGCCTCCGCAAGCCGGACGATGACCCTGACTTCCGGCACCGGTTGCCCGGCATCGTCCGCCACTGTGATCCGGAATGCATGGTCGCCGCTCCAGTCCTGGGCCGCCGCGACCCCCGGTAGGGCCGCAAGCAGAGCCGCCAGGGTAAACAGGAGCCGGCGTAGCCTCATCCACGCGCCCCCGGCGGCGTCACGTTCTTCTCGGGAGGCTTGTCGGGCGGCTCCCGCCGATCTCGCCACATGCCCGCCATCAGCGTCAGCAGGCCCAGCACGGCCTCATCGACGAAGGGCAGGAGATCGGGAACGAAGAGGTCGACGAGGAACAAGATCGCGAGCAGCACGAAGAGCTGCGGGAAGCGCAACCCGCCCAGGAACGAAAGGACAGACGCGCCGCCGCCGCGCGCGGGAGGCTGATCGGCCATCAGACCGGATTCTAGCGCCCGGGCGGCTAGGCTGCGGCCGTGAGCGAGCCGGCCATCGTCTACCCCGCCCTGGCGCTCGCCGGCTGCGTCGCCGGAGCCTTGAACGTCGTGGCTGGCGGCGGCTCCTTCCTGACCCTGCCGATCCTCATCTTCTTCGGCTTGCCGCCAGGTATCGCCAACGGCACGAACCGGGTCGCCATCCTGCTCCAGAACGTCGTCGCTTCGTGGGGCTTCCACCGCCACGGCGTCCTCGACCGGCGGGCAATCCTGTGGGCGGCGCTGCCGGCAACCGCCGGCGCCGGGCTGGGCGCCTGGGCCGCGCTCGTCATCAGCGACGACGCCTTTCGCCGCGTGCTGGCAGCGCTGATGGTCGCGGTGACCCTCTGGACCCTGATCTCGCGGCGCTCCGAGCCCGAAGACCAGCCGGCGACCCTGCGCGTCGGCCTGCTGGCGCTCGGCTTCTTCGGCGTCGGCATCTACGGCGGATTCGTCCAGGCGGGGGTCGGCTTCCTCATCCTCGCCGCGACCTCGCTGGCCGGCCTGGATCTGGTGCGCGGGAATGCGGTCAAGGTACTCAGCATCCTCTGCTTCACTGGCCTCTCGTTGCTGCTGTTCGCGCTCTCCGGCCGCGTCGACTGGGCGTTCGGTCTGGCGCTCGCTGCCGGGAACATGGTTGGCGGCTGGCTCGGCGTGCGACTGACCGTGCTCAAGGGGCACGCCTGGGTGCAGCGGGTGGTCACGATCACCGTGATCCTGTTCGCGATCCGCCTCTGGTTCGGTTGAGACCGGAGCGAACCGGAGACGGCTATGCTCCGCGCCGCACTCTCAAGGAACCAGGGAGATCAACCGTGGCTTACGACGCATTCGACCTGAGCGGCACCGTCGGGCTGGTGACCGGCGGCAACTCCGGCATCGGACTGGGGTTCGCCGAGGGGCTAGCCCAGGCGGGGGCAGACATCTGCATCTGGGGAACGAACGAGACGAAGAACGCGGCCGCCAGGGAGCAGTTGCAGCGCCACGGCACCAAGGTCGAAGCGCTCATCTGCGATGTCGGCGACGCGGGCGCGGTGGCCGCATCGTTCGAGCGCACCGTGCACCTGCTGGGCAAGGTCGACTCGTGCTTCGCCAACGCTGGCATCGGCGGCCGCGGTACGCCCTTCGTCGACATGTCGATGGAAGAGTGGCGCCGCATCTTCCAGGTCAACATGGAGGGCGTGTTCCAGACGTTCCAGCAGGCGATCCGGCACATGGTCGAGCGCGGCGAGGGCGGCTCCCTGGTCACGACCAGCAGTTCCTCCGCGATCTTCGGAGCCCCGCGGAGCGAGCACTACGCGGCCACCAAGGCCGGCCTGAACGCAATGGTGCGCGGACTCGCCGTCGAACACGCGCGACACGGCATCCGGGTCAACTCCATCCTGCCCGGCTGGATCGACACCGCGATGACGGAGCGGGCCCTGGGCACCGAGGCCTTCCAGACCAAGGTCCTGCGCCGCATTCCCCAGCGCCGCTGGGGTGTCGGCGACGACTTCAGCGGCATCGCCGTCTATCTGGCGAGCGGGGCGTCCGCGTACCACACCGGCGACGAGTTCGTGATCGACGGCGGCTACGCCTGCTTCTAGAAACTGGCCGCCCACTGGGTGCGCCGGCGTCTCCGCCGGCCGCCGCCGAAGGCGGCCAGGTAGACGCGCCGGCCGTCAGGCCGGCTCCGCTCTGGGCGGCCAGTTTTCCATCGAGCGGAAGATCGGGACGACGACTTCCGGCATCCTGCAGTGGTTGCCGCTTTCCCTGTCGACCCAGACGTGGTCGGTCCGGCCCTCGACCAGCACCTTGCCGTCCACCTCCGTCCGGTAGCCGAAGCTCATGGCCCGGCTCTTCAGCCGCTCGAGCCAGCAGACGACTCGGACCGTGTCGCCATAGCGGGCGGCGCCCCGGTACTTGAGCTGGACGCCGGTGACCATCAGCCAGTAGCCCTCGTCCTCGATGTTCCGATAGGCCATGCCGGCTGCGCGGCAGTGATGGGTTCGGGCCAGCTCGAACCACACCAGGTAGTTCGAGTGGTGGACCACGCCCATCTGGTCCGTCTCCTTGTAGCGGACATCGACCTCGACCTCGCTCGACGGCACCTCTTGGCCGGCGGCGTTGACGGTGGTCCCGGTCATTCCGTTCATATCGGGCCGCGACTGTAGCGGAGAACCGTGGCGATGATCTTCCAACCCGCGCGCACTGTGCCGGAGATCGTGCCCGTGATCTTGGACACTCCGGTCCGGCGCCGGTAGCTGACCGGCGCCTCCACGACACGCAGGCCCCGCCTCAGCGCCTTGACCTGCATCTCCGCCGTCCAGCCGAAGTTCGGGTCCCGCATGCCGAGCGACTCCAGCGCCCGCCACGAGACGGCACGGAACGGACCCAGATCGGTGTAGCGGTGCCCGTAGAGCAGGTGAACGAGCAGGCAGGCGAACTGGTTGCCCCAGCGCGCCTGCGGCAGCACGGCGCCCGGCTCGGCGTTTCCCAGCGCCCGCGAACCAATGACCAGGTCCGCCTCGTCGCGCGCGATCGGCTCCACGAGCCGCGGCACCTCGTCGGGGTGATCCGAGTAGTCCGCGTCGAGGAACACGACGATGTCCGGCGGTCCGGTCCGCCGTACGTGGTCGAGCGCGGCCAGACACGCGCTGCCGTAGCCCTGAACCGGCGCCGGCACGACCTCCGCCCCGGCTTCGCGCGCCCGCGCCGCCGTCGCGTCCCGCGAGTTGTTGTCGGCGACGACGACCCGTCGCACCAGGTCGCGGGGCAGGTCCGCGAGTACCAGCCCGATCGAATCCTCCTCGTTGTAAGCCGGGATGACGACGTCGACGGCGATCACAGCGTGACGCCGAAACGGTTCCGCAGCGCGAACGCCAGCCCGATCGACAGGATCAGGAACGCGATCAGCCAGTGGAGGTCGAACAGGCCGAAGAACGAGATGGAAGCTGGCGGATACCGGATGTCGATTCGGTCGACCGGCCCGTCCCGGGGCAGCGACGGTTCCGCCGGGTAGAGCAACTGGTCGACGATCGCCGCCCGTCGCCGCGTCGGCGAGCGGCGGACCCAGCGAGCGCCGCCATCGGGATCGACCACGAGGACGCTCTTCGTGAACTCCTCCCCGCCCGTTCGGACGACAAGTTCGTGTCGCCCCGGATCAAGGGCGCGAACACGCCACGCCACCTGGTGCAGGCTCGGCACCCAGACGCCCGGCGTTTCGACCGCGACGCCCGGCGGCGCCTCGAGGTCCACACCCGGGCGCGACGCTTGCTCGCCGTCGGCCGACGGCTCCGCATTCGGCGCGACCAGGTCGACGGTCAGGAGCGTTCGCTCGCCCACCTCGAGGCCCCCGTAGCCGTAGTGGAACTGGAGCTGGGCGATCAGCAGCACGAAGGGAACGATCATCCACAGGAGCGGCACCAGGTTGAGCCGCAGGTAGGTCAGGTTCTCCCGCAGCAGCCGCAGTTGGGCCCGGAGCACCGCGCGCAGGTCGTCGTTGAACAGGCGTACTTCCAGCAGGTGACCGAAGAGGCGCCGCTTGACCGCGGCGATCGCCTCCTGATTCGACGTCCAGCGGTAGACGAGCAGCGCGAAGATGCCCGAAACCAGCGAAACCAGCGAAACCGGAACGATCGGTGGCAGGGCCGCGAACGGCCCGAGCACGAGGTCGAAGACGGCCCGCAGGGCGGCGTTGACGAAGGACATGGGCGGCGAAGACGGACGCCGTCAGGAGATGTAGCCCAGGCCGCGCAGCCGCTTCTCGATCTCCTCCCTCGACTCGGCGCCCTCGAGCTTGGCCAGCTCCTTCTCCAGCGCGTGGGTGATGAACTCCTCGACCGATGAGTAGCCCGCGATGTCGCTGTAGCGCTTCACCCGCGCGAGAAGATCCTTGTCGAGCTTGATCTTGCCGCCGCCGAACATTTTCTCCTCCTTCGCTAGCGCGATCGTCTGACCCGGTTCAGGGCGAGCCGCTCGCGGCACCGCCCGCGAGGGGCGGGAACTCCTCCACGCCGTACTCGGCCAGGATCGAGGCAGCCAGGTCGACGATGCCCCGGGCCGGGCGTCCAAGCGGACGACTGACCAGGAGCACGCCCGGCACGGTCCGGTGATCCATCATGTGATCGCCGCTCCAGGCGCTGTCGTTGTCGCTGAAGACTTCACCCACGACCTCGCCCGACGCCGACTCCGTCGCCCCGCGGTACCCCTTTGCGTAGCCGACGACCAGATCGGGGCCGATCGCCGTACGGTCCTGGAAGGCGTAGTCCTCGCGAAGGTGGACTTCCGTGATCGCGGGTTCGCCCGACTCCGGGTCGACGACCGCCAGCAGCTCCCGCTTGAGCTCCCGGACCAGGTCGAGACGCTCCGCCGCCGTCACCGTGCCGTCGCGCTCACGGCCGCGCAGGTTGACGTAGAGACCCGAGAAGCCGATCCCGTAGGCCCGGGTCTCGTCCCAGTCGACGTTCAGCAGGAAGCCCTCGTCCGCGTAGGGATCCGGGCTTCTCGCCGTCAGGTAGCCGTTCTCGGCCAGCCAGGCATTCAGGTGGAAGGCGCGGCGCCAGGAGGCGAAGCCGTGGTCCGACATGACGATGAGCAGCGGCTCGTCCGCCGCGCCGTCGCCGAGGCCGGCCTCGGCCTCGAGCCGGTCCAGCGTCTGGCCGACGACGACGTCGAGTCCCTCGTAGAGCGTCGGGATCAGGTCCTCGTGCACGGCGTCAGCTTCCGGGTCGTAAGCGGGGTGCTCCGGATCGCGCGACCGCCAGCGGACGTGGCCGATCTGGTCCACGTTGCCGAAGTAGTAGAACAGGAAGCCGCCCTGCTGTTCGAGGTAACGGTCCAGAACGTAGCCGTACTGCTCGGCAACCTCGTCGCCGGCGATCTTGGCCTGCGCCAGGAACTCCTCCGGAGTAAAGACGCCCTCCGTCAGGGTCTTCGTGTCCTCGGGCATCCCCTCCGTGTAGAACCGGTCGACAGCCTCCGCCAGTTCGGCCGCGAAGTCGGGCGGAGTCGAGATCGGCGCCGCGGGCGACATCGGATCGTGGTCGATCGGGCTGACGTAGAGCTCGAACTCCGGCTCGAGCGCGCGCAGGTACATCCGGCAGATACCGCGCAGGTGCTGGGTCGGCATCATCTCGAAGCCGACCTCCAGCCAGTCGCTCCATTCCCCGACCCGGAGCACGATCTGCTGGTCACCGAGTTCGATCTTGGCGCTCCCGGCCTCGGGATCGACGTAGACCGTGAACGGCGCGGTCAGTTTCACCGGCTCCCGCAGCAGCGGATTCTCGGGACCAAGCAACTCCGCCTCGACGACGTTGTCGTAGATATCCAGCTCGACGATGTCGCCGCCGCTGATGTCGCGGTCGGCGAAGAGTTCCGAGGTGTAGAACGTGAACGTGCCGTCCGTGCCGAGAATGTCACTCGTTCCCATGCCCGAAAGTTCGCGACTGGCCGTACCGGAAACCGGGAAGTTCGCCGGCATGCGGATCACCTGCGTCCGCACGCCGTGCTCCTCCAGCACCTCCCAGAACGGCGTGCCGTGCCGGAACTGCACGTAGTCCCCGCTGGTGAGCGGGAACTGCCAGGGTCCCACCTCCAGGAAACGTCCGCCGGACGACGCCGCGGCCGTCGACGAGTACGGGATCATCGTCTCTGGGTCCCGGTGCAGGAAGTCGAAGATGCCGTGGCCGCCCGGGTCCATGCCGGTGACGAAGCTCGACCAGGCGACCGGGCTGTGCGGCGGGATCGTCGTCTCCAGCTCCGTGAAGCCACCCATCGCCTCGAGCCGGGCGAAGTTCGGCAGCCTCCCTTCGTCGATCAACTGCCGGGTGAGTTCAGGGTCCAGGCCGTCGAAGCCGAGCACGATGACCTTCGGCCCCTCGGACGAACCGACGCCACCGCCGCCGCAGGCGACAGCCAAGGCGGCAAGCACCGCCGCCACTAGCGAAAGTGGCCGGTTCACGCCGGCGCTCCGGCCGCGCCGCCTGCAAGGCCTGCCAGGTCGAAGACCGACTCGCCCTCCATGTAGTCCGGTTTGTCGACTCCGAACAGAGCCAGCGCTGTAGGCGCCATGTCGAGCAGCGACAGGTCGTCCTCCCGGTCCACAGGCCGGCTGCTGAAGAAGACGCCGGGCACGAGCCGCGGATCGACGCAGTGGTCTCCGCTCCAGGCTTTCGTGTTGTCGGCGAAGAGCGGCCCCGCCACGACACCGACCGCGCAGTCCCAGGACACCCGGTAGCCGTCGTTGTAGCCGACGATCAGGTCGGGGGCGTTGCCCTTGTAGGGACCGGTGTACAGGTCCTCGGCGTCGAAGGCGGCGTTGATGCCGACGGCGCGCCGCTCCTCGTCGCGCAGGCCGGTCCAGGCCGTGATGAGTTCGCGTTTGAGCGCCCTCGCCTCTTCGCCCGGCTTCACGATGCCGGCGGCCTCCCGGCCCTCCAGGTTCAGGAACACGCCGGCGAGCCCGAGCGCATAGGCGCGCGTGCGCGACCAGTCCACGCCCTCCAGCCACTCCTCGCTGCCGTCGGCGTCCTCGCGAAGGACGAGGTAGCCATGGTCGAGCAGCCAGCGATTCAGGTTCACGCCGCGCCGGAAGGAGGCGAAACCGTGGTCCGAGAGCACGATGAGAAGATCGTCGTCGCCCAGCTTCTCCATCACCCGGCCGACCAGGGCGTCGTTGTGCCGGTAGTGCTCCTCGATCGTCCGGCGCTGCTTGCCCGTCTTGCGGCCGTTCGCCGCTGGGTGACCGTCTTCCATGTAGCGCCAGAACATGTGCTGGATCCGGTCGGTGGCGTCGAAGACGCAGGTCAGGGAGCCCTTGCGCAGCCGCTCGAGCGCGGCGAAGAACATCTCCTCGCGCTCGCGGTCGATGTCGTACGACTGCCTGAGGAAGGTCGCGTCGTCGGTCACACCCTCGTTGAGCGCCGTCGTGTCCTCGGCGAGGCCGAGGGTCGCGAAGTCCCCCAGCCGCTTGGACAGGTACGAAGCGTAGTAGGAGGGGTGGGAAATCGGCATCGCGGGTTTCTCGGGATCGATGTGGATCGCGGTCAGGTAGAGCGACGTGTGCTGGCCCGCCTCCGTCAGCATCATCCGGGTCAGGCCGTGCACCTTGATCCCCGGCGCGGCCCGGAACTCGAGCCGCACCCAGTCGGAGAGCTCTCCCTGCCTGAGCTCCACCGTCTCCCCCGCCACGCTGACCGTCGCGGTCTTCTCCTTGCGGTCGACCTCGATCGTCACCGGCGCGCGGAGAGGAGGCGGCGGATCGCCTTCCAGGAAGCTGTTCTCCGGCCCTTCGACCACGCAGTCGAAGTGGTCCGGGCCAGAACCGTTGGAACTCAGCGGCACCCGCAATCCACCCTCCCGGATCGCGTCCGTCGCCGGACGCGTCGTGTAGAGCAGGAAGGTCCCCTGACTGCCGACAAGGTCCGGCACGCACATGGCCGCCAGCTGAGCGCCGTAGAACCGGTCCGGCGGGAAGGTGATCGGTACGCGGAGCACCGTGCTCCAGACGTTTCGCTCGCCGAGCACGGTCCAGAACGGCTTCGACCGCCGCAGCATCCTGATCTCCGGCTTCTGCAGCGGGATCTTCCATCTGCCTAGCTTCAGGAACCGCTCCACGCGGCCGATATGGGCCGAGGACAGCTTCGGCAGGTAGCTGCGCAGGTCCCGGTCGAGGAAGTCGAAGATGTTGTGCTTGCCCGGATTGGCGCCGGTCGCGAAGGTCGACCAGGCGACCGGCGACAGCGCCGGGTACGTGCTGGCGATTCGGCGGTAGCTGCCCTGCCTCCTGAGACGCATGAAGTTGGGCAGCTTGCCCTCCTCCATCATCCGCTCTGTCAGTCGCGGGTCCTGGCCGTCGAGCCCGACGAACACGAGTCGCTTGACGTGCGCCTTCGGCGGCTTCTTCCGACGCACGACCCGCCACAGCGTGCGGATCGGCCAGGCCAGGATCGACAGGAAGGCCAGCACCACCGTCGCCAGCAGCACCAGGAACGACGACATCAGCGCGAACCCGGCCCCGGGGCCAATGTAGGCGGCCGCCGGCGTAGCGGCGCAGAGCGCCGCAAGCAGAGAGAGAGCGATGGCGGTCGGGCGGCGGAGTGGCATGGTCTACGGATTCAGATGGTCGGGGACTGGGCGGCGCCACTTGCCGATCGGTCGGCCTGGGCTCGACGGGCCGGATTCTATTCGTGTCCGCCGTCTCGCAGGCTGCTGCTGAAGCGGCGACCCATCGAGCCAATCCAGGGGAGGCAAGGCCGTGAGCCGAGCAACCCGGGCCTCCAGAGGTGCAGCAAGCCTAGAAGTCATAGAGCCCTTCTTGCCCATACTTCTACGTATGGGTAGTATGGGTCACTATGAAGACGACCGTTGAAATCCACGACGCGCTGCTTGAGCAGGCCAGACAGCGAGCGAAGGCCACCGGCCAGCCGCTACGGGCCGTTATCGAGGACGGACTGCGGCAACTGCTGGCGAAGCCGTTGCCGACGAAGAAGTACAAGATGAAGGACTGTCGCTACGGGAATCCCAACGGTCCGAATCCGCTGGAGAAGTACTCCTGGGAGGAACTCCGCGACATCATCTACGAGGGCAGGTAGCCCAGAGTGATCGCGTTCGACACGAATCTGCTCGTGTACGCCCATCGCTACGAGGACGCGGTCAACGAGGAAGCTCATGCGCTCGTCCAGGCCTACGCCGATGGCGACCAGCCTTGGGCCATCCCCTGGCCCTGCTGCTGCGAGTTCCTGAGCGTAGTGACGAACCGCCGCATCTGGGGCCAGGACGCAACGCCGATGCTGGAAGCCTGGCGCCAGCTTGAGGAGTGGGCTTCATCGCCATCTGTGCGCCTGATCGCTGAAACGGAGCAATTCCTGCCCGTGTTCCACCGTATGGCGGCTCAGCCCCGGATCACCGGCGGCCGGGTCCATGACGCCCGCATCGCTGCCATCTGTATCGCGAACGGTGTCAGCGAACTCCTGACCCGAGACCGCGACTTCGCCCACTTTCCGGAACTGCGCACCCGCGATCCACTGGTCGCGGCGTGACCTTCGCGCCCAAGCGATTCTGGCGTCGCCTCCGCTACGGCCGGCCGATCGTCGTCGTCTCCGGCCTCCCCCGCTCCGGCACCTCGATGACGATGCGGATGCTCGAGGCCGGCGGCATGGAGATCGTGACCGACGGCGAGCGGCTAGCCGACGAGGACAATCCGGGCGGCTACTACGAGGATGAGCGCGTCAAGAACTTGGCGAACGAGCCGGACAAGTCCTGGCTCCGGGCTTCGAAGGGACGCGCCGTCAAGGTCATCTCCTTCCTGCTGAAGGACCTGCCCCCGAACCTGAACTACCAAGTCATCCTGATGCGGCGCGACCTCGGAGAGGTGCTCGCATCGCAGCGCAAGATGCTCGACCGGCGGGGCGAAACCGACGACACGCCGGACGAGCGGATGATGGAGTTGTGGCAGGACCAGCTCTGGCGCGTGAACTACCTGCTCCGCCACGCGCCGCAGTTCGAGTGGGTCGAACTCGAGTATCGGGAAGCGCTCCAGAACCCGGAAGGAGCGGCCGCACGCATCGCCGAGCTGGTCGAGGGCCTGGACGAGCAGGCGATGGCCGAGGTGGTCGATCCGTCGCTCTATCGCAATCGCGCCGGAACCTAGTACACCCCCACCGTCGTCGCCGACGCCAGCC
>JAPOVF010000329.1 GCA_026708285.1 Acidobacteriota bacterium | reverse complement strand
AGTGTCCGTACGAGCGTCCAACTGCTCGACGGAGTCGCCCAGCGCGCTGACGGAGCCGCCCAAGAGTTTCCGCTCGTCGGCCCAATCGCGGCGCTCGGCCTTCTGCTTCGCGACCAAGGCTTCGGAGTGCTTGACTAGCCGCTCGGAGTGCTCGGTGAGCTCGCGCAAGGTGTCGAGAATGCGACGGTCGATCTCGGTCGCCATCCGTCACTCCACCGGCAGGATCGGCGGCACCAGGGCTGAGATTCGACCGTCGATCGGCTCGAGCATCTGGGCCCCTGACGGCAGGGCGACGTACCTCTGACCGTCCTCCGGCTCGCCCAGCGTCACGCCCCAGGTCTCGTTGTGCAGATTGTCCAGGACGCTCTGCAGGTGGTCCCTGCTCAGGGTCAGCCGATCGATCTCCTCCTGGATGCGGTTCGCTTGCTGCTGAATGCGACTCACGTCCCAGCGGGCCAGGCCGCTGACTGGCAGGTAGATGGCGGAGCTCGCCAGAGCGAGAACCAGGAAGATCCTGAGCCACCACCTGCGCAGCAGGTCCCAACCGCTCCGGTAGGAGTTCTCGATGCGCGCGCGCTCTGCGCTCAACGACCGCGTCCAGTTCTCGACTTGCTCGGCGTGCATCTTCGCCAAGCGCTCGACCGCTTGGTGGTACTTCGCGGCCACGGCCTCGTTCAGACCCTCCAAGTCGGTCTCGATCTGGAGACGCGTTCGCCGGAGGAAGTTGCTGTACCGCTCGGTCTCCTGTTTGTCCCTCGCGCGCAAGCGCTCCGCGAGCGGGTTCGGAGACGGTCCAGTCTTGCTCATACATGGCTCCTTTCAGTCTCCACCGTTCGCGGGTCTTCGGATCGCGAACGGTGATGTAGTTCTTGCCGGCGCGGGTGATGTCCAGGCCGATGTCCTCAAGAGCGGTGAGCACGTCGTCGCGGTCGCGGATGGCGCCCCGGACGATGCCTCCCTCCAGGTAGCGCCCTAGCGCCGCGCGCGTCTCGGACCGTTGACCGGGGAACATCTCCGGCCGGGTCAGCCTGGACCGCTCCGGATCATCCGGCCGCGCCCAGCCGTGCTCCGTGTCAAGGGCGCGGTGGAGGGCCCGGAAGTCGCGCTGCCATCCAGGCGGCGCGATGTTCAGGCTCCGCCCGGTCTCGAGGTCCACCCGAGCCGTGAGCACGTGCACGTGCACCCCCTTCGAGGGGTCCTCGTCGCGGTGGAGGATCGCCGACCAGGTGTACCTGTCCGCGTCGATGCCGGCCCAGGCGACTTCCTGGAAGCGGTCAAGGGCCCAGTCGATCTGATCGCGGGTCGGGTCGTCCTCGGGCGCCCATGCCAAAAGAGCGGACGTGTAGCGGTGCTTGTGGGCGCAAGTGTCGGCGACCTCGGCGACCTGGTGGGGGTCACCGCGCAGAACCTCGACCTGGGCGCGCTTCTCGCCGGCGTGATCGCGATCCGCGAGAAGGTAGTCCGCGGCCGCCGCGGCGCTGCCGGTGCCATGCGGGAGGAAGCGGACGATCATCGCTTCGGCGGCGTGGCGGGGCGCAGCGCGGCCAACTCACGCTCGATGTCGCGCAGTTGCGCCAAAACTTCGAGGGCGTCGACGGCGCCGCGGTGGGTGTTGGCCCAACGCGCAAGCTGGTTCAGATTGACGCCGACACGGCCCACCGCGCGGGCAAGCTCGCGCGCGGCGGCTGAGTCCTCCGCCGTCCAGGTGCGCGTCCTGGCCATGGCGCGGCGAAGCAAGGCCGACACCGGGACGCCGGCACGCTCCGCCTTCGCTTGCCACTCGGCAAGTTCCAACGGCGTCACGCGACAGGTGACGATCGACGTCCGGGGCTGGTTCCGGTTCCGCATCCCTGGGGGGGTCCGGGGGGCTTGACCCACCGTTCCGGTGCTTGGCGGGTGAAGCATAGCGTAATACGACAAGTACTCTTGCTTTCGGTCCAAGTGGCGAGGCAGTGGTCGTTTGACAGACTTGATAGATGCGGCTAGCGTGCCATGGCATCAGCCCCACAGTCGAGGGAATCGTCGCAGCGAGGACTCCTCAACTGCCTGTCACGGCATGACGCCTCAAGCACTCCCCCGACCAGACAGCAGAGCTCGCGGGCGACTTCGTCGGCAGGCTTCGCTACCAAGTATTGAGGGACGGTACACATACCTCCACGCCGACGCGTTCGAGTGGCTTGCCGCCGCTGATCCCTGCTCGATCCACGCTGTGGTGACGGACCCGCCCTACGGCCTGCTGGAGTACACCGCCGACCAACTCCGAAAGCGACGGAAGGGGAGCGGCGGAGTGTGGCGGATCCCGCCGTCCTTCGACGGATGCAAGCGCAGCCCTGTTCCGAGATTCACGGTGCTAACCGACGAGGACAAGGAGAATCTCTCCCTCTTCTTCGAAGCCTTCTCGGTGCGGCTGTTGTCTGTCCTCGTTCCAGGAGCCCACGTCTTCGTGGCCACAAACCCGCTCTTGGCTCACCTCGTCGTCAACCCGTTCCTGAAGGCTGGCTTCGAGATGCGGGGAACCTTGATCCGTGAGGTTCACACGCTTCGAGGCGGCGACCGGCCCAAGAACGCCCACGACGAGTTCTCCGGCGTAACGGTCATGCCGAAGTCGTGTTTCGAGCCGTGGGAGATCTTCCGGCGTCCCTGCGAGGGCCGCGTCCAGGACAACCTGCGGCAATGGGGCACTGGCGGGTTGCGCCGATTCTCCGAGCGTGAGCCGTTCAAGGACTTGATGAAGGCTCCGCCTGCGCGCGGCCAGGAGCGGCAGATTGCGCCGCATCCGTCCTTGAAGCCGCAGGCGTTCTTGAGGCCGCTCGTGAGGTCCAGCCTGCCCTTGGGGAAGGGCGTGATCCTCGACCCCTTCGCCGGATCGGGTTCGACGCTTGCCGCCGCGAGTGCGGTCGGCCTCCAGAGCATCGGGCTGGAGCGCAATCGCGACTACTACGAGATGGGGGTGGAGGCTATCCCCCGGCTGGCCGCCCTGACCGTATGACGTTCAATCGGGACGTTGCTCGCCCACCAGGGCTTGAGATAGCGGCTATCAGACAGGCGATCCAGCACATTGAGGAAAAGCTGAGCGAGGACGATTTCATCGGCCTCTACGTCGAACAGGCCAACATCTTCAGCGCCCTCGTCGGCATGTTCGGAACGCGGGCGCTGGACATGCTCAGCAACTACGAGAAACACCGCCACACCCATACCGCCCAGCAGAACTTCCCCGATCTGTGCCGCCGAGGGGCACCGCGCCCGCTCCGGCCCGAAGATTGTTTGGAGTGCAAGGCCAGCGTCCGCCCCTGGGCGATTCAGTCGCACTACGACCACGCGGGCTGGTACATCGTCTGGCGGTACCTGGTTGACCTTACGCAGACCATCGATCCCGAACACCGCGTCCTGATCTGGCGCGTTGATCTCGTCTTTCTCTCGAAAGAGGACTGGAAGTACGAGGGCAGCAGAGCCGGTCAAAGCGGGGGCGGCAGGACACACACGTTCGGTGTGCGAAAACCGGCAACCCGTCTTCGGGGGTGTTCTGTCTATGAACGTCCGGGCATCGCTCTGCGGGCCGGCAAGCCAGT
>JAPOVF010000134.1 GCA_026708285.1 Acidobacteriota bacterium | reverse complement strand
GCTCGCGCTGCTCGTCCACCGACTCCCGCTCGACGGGAAAGAGCCCCTCGTCCGCCTCCAAGTGCGCGTCGAGCCACCTGGCGTAGGCCGGCGCGTACTCGCGCAGGATGTGGCGCTGCGAGAGCGCGAGGGTCTCCCGAGGATCCTCGGCGTTCTCGATGTCCATGGCCGCGAAGGCCTCGATCGCTTGCTCAAGGCGGGAGTTCACGCCGCATCCTCCTCGTCGGTGACCCGCCGGCAGCGGCGGAGGCAAGATGCTAGCGAACGGTGCACCCGCTAGCTTCGACATCGCCGGTATGGTTCACGAAGTCCTGACGGAGGAGTTCGCCATGAGATCAGCTATCGCCATCGCCTTCTCGCTACTCAATTTCACCTTCCTCGACGCGGCCGCGACGCAGTCGCACCCCGGTTCTGCCGGCGGCTATCTCACCCCGCCGCAGGAGATCGTCGACATCCTCGACGCGCCGCCGACTCCCGGCGTGCTCGTGAGCCCGAACCGGGACGTGATTCTGCTGACGGAGGGACGAAGCATGCCGCCGATCTTCTGGCAGGCGCGGCCGCTGGAGCGTCTGGCGGGCTACCGGATCGACCCGCGCAACAGCGGACCCTGGCGGGCGCCCGAGACCGCGGCGCTGACGATTCGCCGCGTCGACGGCGAGCCAGTCGACGGCGGCCTCCGGATCGAGGCGCCCCGCGGCACGACGCTCGGCTGGCCGCGGTTCTCACCCGACGGCGCCCACCTCTCCTACGCCGTCCTCCGCGACACGGGGATTGAGCTCTGGGTCGTCGACATCGGGAGCGGCAAGCCGAGAGCGCTTACTTCGGCATCGCTCAATGCGACGTGGGGGAACCCGTGCGAATGGCTGTTCGATTCGAGCGGCGTGCTCTGCCGCTTCCGGGTGCCCGGAAGGGGCGCGCCGCCGTCGCCGCCGCGCCAGCCCGACGGACCGAACATCCAGGAGCACGATGGGCGCCTGTCGCCGGTACGCACCTACCAGGACTTGCTCGCGAACGTCCACGACGAAGCGCTGTTCGAGTACCACTTCACGAGCCGGATCGAGACCGTCGACCTGGCCACCGGGAAGCGGACCCAGATCGGCGAGCCCGGCCTCTTCATGCGTGTCTCCGGCGCTCCGGACAGCCGCCAGGTGCTCGTCGAGCGGCTCGAGCGTCCCTTCTCCTGGCTACATCCGGCGAGCCGCTTCCCGCGTGTAGTTGAAGTGTGGACCCGGGACGGCGGCAAGGTCGCAACCGTGGCGAACCTGCCGCTCGCCGACGCCGTGCCGATCGGCGGCGTTCCCACCGGGCCGCGAGGTCACCGCTGGAATCCCACGGCGCCGGCGACGCTCGTCTGGAGCGAGGCGCAGGACGGGGGCGACCCGAAGGCCGAGGTGCCGCACCGCGACCATGTGTTCGCGCTCGACGCGCCGTTCGACGGCAGACCGCGGGAGTTGACGCGCACGAAGCACCGCTTCACCGGCGTCGCCTGGACAGCCGACGGCACCGCCCTGGTCAACGAGTACGACCGCAAGACCCGCTGGTTCCGTACCTCCTTGCTCGATGTCGGCGGCGACGAGCCGCGGACGCTGTTCGACCGCAGCGCCGAGGACCGCTACGGCGATCCGGGCTTCCCATGGCAGCGGCCTGGGGGCGGCACCGCCAGCTCCGTGGTCTTGCAGGACGGAGACAACATCTACCTCGTCGGCCGCGGCGCCTCACCCGACGGCGACCTGCCCTTCGTCGACCGTCTGAACCTCGACACCCTGGCGACGGAGCGCCTGTTCCGCAGCGAGTCCGGGACCTACGAAGCCGCGGTTGCCGTGCTTTCAGCCGACGGTGGCTCGCTCCTGACCCGCCGCGAGAGCGCCACCGAGCCGCCGAACTACTTCGTCAAAGGCACCTCCACCGGCAATCGGCGCGCCCTGACCGACTTCAGCGACCCGGCGCCGATCCTCCGGCAGGTCGAAAAGCGGCTGCTGACCTACGAACGGGAGGACGGCGTCGGCCTGTCGGCGACTCTCTACCTGCCGCCGGGCTACCAGGAGGGCGACCGGCCGCCCATGCTGCTCTGGGCCTATCCCCGCGAGTTCACGAACGTCAACGCGGCGAGCCAGGTGACCGGCTCGCCCCACCGTTTCACCACCCTGCGCGGCGCCTCGCATCTGCTGCTACTGACCCAGGGCTACGCGATCCTGGACGGACCGGCGATGCCGATCGTCGGCGAGGGCGAGACGGCGAACGACACCTACGTCGAGCAACTCGTCTCGAGCGCGAAGGCGGCCGTCGACAAGGTCGTCGAACTCGGCGTCGCCGACCCCGACCGGATCGCCGTCGGCGGCCACAGCTACGGCGCCTTCATGACCGCCAACCTGCTCGCCCACTCCGACCTGTTCGCGGCCGGCATCGCCCGCAGCGGCGCCTACAACCGTTCGCTCACCCCGTTCGGCTTCCAGAACGAACGCCGCACCTTCTGGGAAGCCCAGCACATCTACGCCGCGATGTCGCCTTTCTTCCACGCCGAGAAGGTGAACGAGCCGATCCTGCTCACCCACGGCGAGATCGACAACAACTCTGGCACCTTCCCGATCCAGTCCGAGCGCTTCTACCAGGCCCTGAAAGGCCACGGCGCAACGGTGCGCTACGTCACGATGCCCCACGAGTCCCACGGCTACGCGGCCCGGGAGTCGGTGCTACATGTCGTAGCCGAAATGCTGAACTGGTGCGACCGCTACTTGGGTGAGGGGCGAAAGGCGAGCACCTCGAAGTAGCGCTGGACGCGCTCGTAGTCGGTGGAGTCAAGGAAGGCCTTGACCTCCGCCAAGGTCCGCTGCTCCATCTCCTCCGGCGTGGAATCGGAGAAGTCGGCTTCCCTCAGGAGGTCCCGTCGGTAGAAGTACGGAAACGCGCCGTCTAACTCGAGGGGGAGGTGGCCTGGATCCACTCCTTGGACCGGGCTTCGGTGCATGAAGTCCAAGAGACCTCTCACAGCTTGGCGTTCCTTGCCAGCTACCCCAGCGCCCCCAAACTTGACCGTCACGCTTCGGTGCGTGAACTCGAACCACCAACCCTGACCGCCGACACCTAACGCGTTCATGCGTTTGAACCAGCCCGCCTCCCAGAACGACACCCAGAAAGCGGTTCCGCCGGGGGCACCCGCCGCAGCCGTTTTGAACCTCTCACCCTTAAGGCACTCCCTGACGGCATCTCGCAGATCGGCCGGACGCTGGCGGAAGTCCCGCAGCAGGCTATCGACTGCGATCTCATCATCCGGTGGTACGCCCCAGCACGCGGGCACGACGCCGGGCTTCCACTCGCACAGCATCTTCTCAAGGGTTGCCCTGTGGTCCTTCAACAATCGTCGGAAGCCGTCAGAAGACGGCCCCAAACCGAGGATGTTCCGGTCAACGATGTCGATGTACTGACGGAGAAACGCCTTCACCTCCACGGAAGAGACGCATCCCTCTTCGAGAAGCGATCCGACAGAGCGCCGGACCTCGTGCCAGCTCAGATGAAGATAGTCCTTGTGCTTCGGATCGCCGCTCTGCGAAGCGGTCAGCAAGACGCCCTGAACTCTGTC